>CAIWRE010000030.1 GCA_903914985.1 uncultured beta proteobacterium
CAGCTCTTTCTTTTATGAAATCCGATTTCAAAGGCAATAAACAAAGCCTGCCCAGCAAGCCCTGCGCGGTGTGCGGGCGCACCATGACCTGGCGCAAGGCCTGGGCCAAGAACTGGGACACTGTGCTCTACTGCTCCGACGCATGCCGCGCCAGGAAGAGCTCTGCCAATACCAAAGCGACACATGCCTAAGACAAAAATTTTGCCGGTTGCACTGCCGCCTAAGGTTCGCCATCTGGTGATTGTGTTGGGTGACCAGCTCGACGCCCAGTCCTCGGCCTTACAAGGCTTTGACGCAACACAAGACGTGGTGTGGATGGCCGAGGTGGACCAAGAGTCCACCCACGTATGGTCTGCCAAACAACGCATTGCGGTGTTTTTGAGTGCCATGCGGCACTTTGCAAACGACTTGCGCGAGCGCGGGTTGCCGCTGGTGTATGTACCCCTGGACGAGCCTGCCAATCGGGGCACCTTGGCGCTGGAGTTAGACCAGGTGATCACTCTGTTGCAACCGGAGGCACTGGTGCTGACCGCTCCCGGCGATTGGCGCGTGCTGCACAGTCTGCGCGCGGTGGCAAAGCAGCACAGTCTGCCACTCGACCTGCGCGACGACACGCATTTCTTCAGTACCGTGCGCGAATTTGCGGCGCATGCAGAAGGCCGCAAACAACTGCGCTTGGAGTACTGGTACCGCGAACTGCGGCACCAACACGGCATCCTGATGGAGGGCAAAGCGCCGGTGGGCGGGCAGTGGAATTTTGATGCCGACAACCGCGAGTCCTTTGGCAAGACCGGCCCGCAAAACGTGCCGCCACCCAGCCGTTTTGCGCCCGATGCCATTACGCAAGAGGTGCTGGCGCTGGTCAACACGCGTTTTGCCAGTCACCCTGGCAGTTTGCAAAGCTTTGGTTGGCCGGTGACACGAACGTACGCCTTGGAGGCATTGCAGGCCTTTATTGACCAACGCCTGCCACTGTTTGGCCGCTATGAAGATGCCATGTGGGCGGGCGAGCCCTGGCTCTACCACTCGCACCTGAGCTGCGCGCTCAACCTCAAACTATTGACGGCGCGCGAAGTGGTGCAGGCCGCTGAGGACGCCTACCACGCAGGCCATGCGCCCTTGGCGGCGGTGGAGGGTTTTATCCGGCAAATTTTGGGCTGGCGCGAATACGTGCGGGGCATTTATTGGTTGCACATGCCGGACTACCTTGAGCGCAATGCACTGAACGCACAAGCCGAGTTGCCCGCCTGGTACTGGACCGGGCAAACTGAGATGGCCTGCCTGAAAGACGCCATCACCCAAACCCTGGAGCATGGCTACGCGCACCACATTCAGCGCCTTATGGTGACCGGTTTGTACGCGCTGTTGCTCGGTGTGAAACCGCAAGCAGTGCACAGCTGGTACCTGAGTGTGTACGTGGACGCGGTGGAGTGGGTGGAGCTGCCCAACACGCTGGGCATGGGCCAGTTTGGCGATGGTGGGTTGATGGCCAGCAAGCCCTATGTGGCCAGTGGCAAATACATACAGCGCATGAGCAACCATTGCAGCGGCTGCCGATACGACCCGGCCCAATCCACCGGCTCCAAAGCCTGCCCCTTCACCACGCTGTACTGGGACTTCTTGATGCGCCATGAGACGCTGCTCAAGAAAAACCCGCGCATGGCCATGCAACTCAAAAACCTCGCGCGGCTCGATGA
>CAIWRE010000031.1 GCA_903914985.1 uncultured beta proteobacterium
CGAGTTCGAGGACCTCGAAGTTCTGCGTGACACCTACCAGACCAACCTGATCGGGCTCGTGGCGACATTCCAACCCTTCTTGCAAGGTCTGCGCGAGCGTCGCAGCGGCACGCTGGTGGGCATCGCCAGCGTGGCGGGTGTGCGTGGACTGCCCGGCCACGGCGCCTACTGCTCGAGCAAGGCCGCGGTGCTCAGTTATTGCGAAAGCCTGCGCGGCGAATGCCGTGCGTTCGGGATCAAGGTGGTGACCATCAGCCCCGGGTTCATCGACACGCCGCTCACGCGAGACAACGACTACCCGATGCCCTTCCTCATGTCACCTGAGGGCTTTGCCGATCGGGCGTTTCACGCCATACGGCGAGGCTCAAGCCACCGGGTGATTCCGTGGCAGATGGCCATCGTGGCCAAGTTGCTTAGAGCCTTGCCCAACGCCTTGTTCGACCGTGCGCTTCAAGGGCGGGGGCGCAAGCGACGCCGCGCACGGCAGTCGCCCGGCGACAGCACGGCCCACAAATGAAAACGGCTGCACGTGAAGTGCAGCCGTTGAGATCAGCAGGGCCGGCTCACCGGCCCAACCGCGCTGGTCAAAGTAGGGATGGCTGATCAGTAGCCGCCGCCACCGCCGGAGCGGCCACCGCCACCACCGCCGAAGCCGCCTGGGCGCTCTTCGCGAGGACGTGCCTCATTGACGACCAAAGCACGACCGTCCATTTGCTGACCGTTCATGCCGTTGATGGCGGATTGCGCTTCCGCGTCAGAGCCCATTTCCACGAAGCCGAAGCCCTTGGAGCGACCGGTTTCACGGTCCATCATGACCTTGGCAGACGACACGGTGCCGAATTGCGCGAAGGTTTGTTGCAGATCATCATCACGTACGTTGTACGAGAGGTTACCAACGTAGAGTTTGTTGCCCATTTCGAGCGCCTTTCTTTCCAGAGAACACAGAATAACTGTGTAGCTTCAACCTATCCTGACCCATTCAAGCAAAGGCGCTGCTACTGACCACAGAGCGCCGATTATTGATGAATTAATCGATCTTGGGTAAAGGGTTCTCCACAGCCGTGTGCCCCAAGTGTTGTTTTGGGGTGGGTCGCCGCATTTCCTGCTACATCGTTGCGCCGCAAATCTTGCGCACGGTCAATTCGGCGCGCGATAGCGACAGTTGTCGCAATTGAGTGAAAGCAGGGAAACCCCGTATTTCTGCCCATAAAGCTGGAGCCTAGAGTTTGCCCACTCGCGGAATCGGCTCTAAGCTTTTTCCCGGCGGGGTGATGAGGAGACATCATTGGCGATCAAAGAACTGAACGTTCCTTGAAAGCATTAACCGGGCCGCATCATCGGTCTGAGTCAAAATAAAAAAGCGCTGGTATCCCCAGCGCTTTTTCTTTTTTACCTCCTTCAGTGAGCCGCCCAGCCCCATGACCGAACTGGTTGTTTTAAGTCTGGCCTCGCTGTTCGCGGGCTTCGTGGACGCCATTGGCGGCGGCGGCGGACTGGTGCTGGTGCCGGCCCTGTTCGGCGCGTTCCCGAGTGCAGCGCCCGCCACCTTGTTCGGAACCAACAAGGCGGCATCTGTTTGGGGTACCGGCTGGGCCACATGGCAGTACGCCAGCCGAGTGCAACTGCCTTGGGCGGCACTGTGGCCGGCAGCGTTGGCGGCACTCATTGGCAGCGGCGCAGGCGCATGGTGCGTCACGGTGGCCGACCCCATCATTCTGAGGCAGGCCTTGCCCTTTGTGCTGCTGGCCGTGCTGATCTACACGCTGGTTCGCCGCCATCTCGGGCGTGTGCATGCGCCTCGGTATCAAGGCCGCACGCAGACCGCAGTGGCCAGCGCGATCGCGTTGATCGTCGGCGCCTACGACGGGTTTTTCGGGCCGGGCACCGGCAGCTTTCTGGTGTTCCTGTTCGTGCGATTGCTGGGCTTTGACTTTTTGCACGCGAGCGCCAGCGCGAAGTTGCTCAACACCGTGACCAATGCGTCGGCGCTGTTGCTGTTTGCGTACAAGGGCCACGTGTGGTGGCATCTGGCGGCGCTGATGGCCGTGGCCAACGTGATCGGCAGCCTCATCGGCACGCGCATGGCGCTGCGTCACGGGGCGCCCTTTGTGCGCGTGGTTTTCGTGTGCGTGGTGGCCTTGCTGATTGTCAAGTCCGTGTGGGATGGCTACTTCAAGGTGGCTTGAGCTCTCAAGCTACGATTGCCGAACCATCCCCCGTCTTTCCAAGCACCGATGCCCGTCGATCCCGAACTGCGCGCCCTCAACATCGACATTCCTGCGCAGCCGGAGTCGTTGGTGAAGTTGTCGTCGCTGCTGGCCGCGTATGACGTCAACTTGCAGCAAGTCGGCGCGCTCGTGGAGTCGGACATGGCTTTGGCCGCAGCGGTGCTGAAGGCGGTCAATTCGTCCTTGTACGGGCTGTCAGGACGGGTGCAAAGCGTGCATCAGGCGATC
>CAIWRE010000032.1 GCA_903914985.1 uncultured beta proteobacterium
CTCATAGGGTTCGATGTGAATGTCGCTGGCGCCATCGCGTGCGGCTTGGGTGAGCAAGGCGTTGAGCATGCGGATGATGGGCGCGTCGTCCGAGGTCTCCAGCAGGTCTTCAATGGCCGGCAGCTCCTGCATCATGCGGCTGAGGTCGGCGTCGCTCTCCACCTCGCTCACCACCGCCGCTGCGCTGGACTCGCCCTGGGCATAGGCTGCGCTGATACGCTGCGCCAGTGCGCCTGCGCCATGGCTTTGCACCTGTCGCACCGCATATTTGCGCAGCGTCTCGCCAATGCCTGCGGGCAGGGATGCTGGCTGCACATGCAAGGTCAGGCCTTGTGCATCCTCTTCCAGCAGCAACTGCTGGCTGCGTGCAAAAGCATAGGGCAGCGGATAACGCATATCAGGGCGTGGCCTTCTTGCCTTGCAACACCGCAGGGATTTCCGGCAGCGTCGCTGCACCCTCCACCGGGACTTTGGCGTCCGGCACGGGTTGGGCCTCTTTCATGCCCGCGCGCATCTGGTCATAGCGGTCCAGCGACAGGCGTTCTGTGGCGGCGCTGTCACGCACCACCACCGGGCGCAAAAACACCATGAGGTTGGTCTTCTTGCGACTGCGGGCGTCGTTCTTGAACAGGTTGCCGAAAAAGGGAATCTCATTCACGCCTGGAACTTTGGCGCCGTTGCCGGTGTATTCGTCTTGCAGCAAACCGCCCAGCACCACGATGGATCCATCATCGACCAGCACATTGGATTCAATCGTGCGCTTGTTGGTGGTGGGGCCGTTGGGTGAGGCCACGGTGGTCGCTTGTACGCTGGAGACTTCCTGGTAGATCGTCAGTTTGACGGTGCCGTTTTCGCTGATTTGCGGCTTCACTTTAAGGGTCAGACCCACGTCTTTGCGCTCAATGGTTTGAAAGGGATTGACCGAGCCGGTGCCGCCGCTGGCGCTGGTGAACTGCCCGGTGACAAAGGGCACGTTCTGGCCGATCACGATCTTGGCCTCTTCATTGTCCAAGGTCAGCAAATTGGGTGTGGACAGGACATTGCCCGCGCCGCTGGACTCTAAAAACCGCGCCAGAAAACCCAGCACATAGACGCCATTGGTTTGCTGTGCCAGTCCGACATTCAAACCCGCTGCAGGCAGCACCGTGCCCATGCCGGTGGCCAGATTCAAGAGGTTGCTGCCGCCGGTGCCAAAGTTGGTGCCCAGGAGGCCAATCGTTTTGTCGCCGTTGTTGCCCAGTGCGCCTTGCCACTGCACACCAAACTCAGCCGCGCGGTCGGCGCTGACTTCGGCAATCAAGCTTTCGACATAGACCTGCGCGCGGCGCGTGTCCAGGCGTTCGATCACTTCACGCAACTGCCGGTACTGCGGGTCGGGTGCGGTGATGATGAGCGCGTTGGTGGAGGGGTCCGCCTGTACCTGCCCGCCGGTGGTGGGGCCAGCCGATGCGCCTGTTGTGCTGGAAGCGCCACCTTGGTTTGCGCCTGGCGCCAGGCTCGACGATGTGCTGGCCGGGCTGCTGGACACATTGCCGCTCAAGGCCGCGCGCAGGGTGGCGGCCAGTTTGGTGGCGTCGGCGTTTTTCAGATAGACCACGTGCAGGTTGCCCAGCTCGCCGTTGCTTTTGCTCGAAGGTTGATCCAGCTTCTGAACCAGTGACTTCACCAATGCCACGCGTGCGGGGTTGGCGGCGCGCACGATCAGCGTGTTGCTGCGCGACTCCGCGATCACGGTGGTCTTGAAGCCGTTGTCCGTCGCACCGCCAGGCGCCGCCGCTGTGCTGCCACTGGCATCCATCAGCTTCATCACCAAGGGTGCCAAATCCACGGCGATCGCGTTTTTCAGCTCAATCACTTCCACTTCGGTGGCGTTGGACACGTCCATGGCGGCAATGATGCGCGCGATGCGACGCAGGTTGTCGGCGTAGTCGGTAATTACCAGGGAGTTGTTGCCCGGGTTGGCATTGATGGTGTTGTTGGGGCTGATCAAGGGACGCAGCACCGCCACCAGGTTGTTGGCAGATTCAAAGTTGAGCCGGAAAATTTGCGTCACCACCTGGCCGCCGTTGGCACCTTTGGGCGCGCTGTCACTGGTTTCCACCGCGCTGCTTTGCAGCTTGGCATCACCTTCGGGCACGACCTTGAACAGGCCCGCCGACTCCACCATGGTGAAGCCCTGCAAGCGCAGGCTGGTCAAAAACTGCGCCATGGCAGTGCTGCGGTTCACGGGCTTTTCAGTCACCAGCGTCAGCTTGCCCTTGACCCGCGGGTCGACCACCACGTTCATGCCGTACAGCAGGCCGATGGTGCGCGCCACCGATTCAATTTCCGCGTCA
Organism: uncultured beta proteobacterium; assembly: GCA_903914985.1. GTDB lineage: Bacteria > Pseudomonadota > Gammaproteobacteria > Burkholderiales > Burkholderiaceae_C > Allorhodoferax. The sequence goes on from CAIWRE010000032.1 coordinate 2,337, forward strand.
GTGAAGTTCAGCGTGACCGGTTCACCGGGCTTTGCGGCGTTGATGGGCGTCGCAGGAGCCGCGGTGTTCTGGGCCTGGGCCACAGGCGCTAGCAATGCCAGCGTGGCCAGCCATGCGGCGGCGAAGGGTGAAAAACGCGTTGGTGTCATAAAAATTCAACCCACTTTGATGATGGACCGTGCGCCATCGCGCCGTCCAATGATGTTCAACAGATTGGCCAGTGCGTCCTGGTATTCGGGCGCGGCGGTCGCCGCTCCTTCAAAACGCAAGCGTCCGTCCGTCCACTGGCCGCTGCCACTGAGTTGCAATGGGCCCTGCGTGGTGTTCAGGTTCAACTGCGGCACCTCGCCGCCCTGCACCACAAAGTGGTAGCTGCCCATGGGTCGCAAGGTCGACAGGCGCGAAGCCATATCTTGCGCGTCAAGCTGCACCTGCCCCTGCAGCGTGAGCCGCCCAAAGCTCCACTGCGCCGTCAGCGCCTTGCTGGATATTGCGAGCAGGCCTTCTGCGCGAATGGTGTTCCAAGGGGTTCCCAGGCCCGCCAGCAATTGCGCGGGCCATTGCGACTGCAAGTCGTCCATGCGCAGACTCAGGCCGCCCCAGCGGGGTTGCACGTCCAGCGTCCATGCCGCTGGCATACAGCAGTCGGCGAGAACGGACAGGTGCACGTATCCCCAGCCCGGCAGCACCTGCCATTGGGCGCGGCCCGGCAGGGTGCTTTTGTCGCTGCTTCCCGGTCCGCCACTGAGGCTCAATTGGCCTGATCCATTCCACACTGTGCCGCGCGCGTCTTCCAGCAGCATCTGGCCACCGGTGGCTGCCTCCAGCGGGCGGGCCAGCCACCGCGCGGGGGCAAACGCCGCGAGCGCCAGCACCGCTCCCAGCGCTGCGCCCCACAGCGCCCAGGCCCAGGGCGTGTGCGCTGAAGAGATTGAAGGGGATCGGGCCATGTGCTGCCTTGATCAAGGGGCCGAAGCGCTGGCCCACTGCAACACCATGCGGCCGCTCCACAGTCCCTGGGTTCGGGTCAGGTGCATTTCCAGCGGGCGTGCATGGGCGTTGAGCCGCACTTGGGCCAGCCACTGCGCCAGCGCCTCTGCCGTGCTGCCTTCGAGTGTGATGGTTGCACGCTCACCGCTGACCGTCATGCGGGCCATGGCGCCCAGTGTGGGCAAGGCGGCCTCCAGCAAGGCTTTGCTGTCAGCAGCGGGCAGCTTGGGCTGGGCTTGCAGCGCCTGCGCGCGGGCTTGTAACTGCAGCATGGCTTGCATTTGCGTTTGCAGTGCCGGGCCGCGCAGCTGCGCGTCACGCAATGTGCGCAGCGCCGGGCTGATGGCCACCCACCAGAGCAATGCCAGGGCCAACAGCGCCGCGCCCGTGCGCAGCAAGGTTTTCTCGCGCGCACTGCTTTGCGCCCACCGCCCGCGCAGCGGGTCCAGGGCGCTGTGCCATGCGTTGTGGAGAGCTGGGTTGGGGGTTCGCATCATTCGCCCTTCAAAGCGATGTCGGACCCCGTGGCCTTCAGGCCCACGCCCTGGGTCTTGAGGGACAGAGTGGCATTTGCCAGCGCAGCTGCCGGCAGGCTCACACCATGCAGTTGCAATTCGCCATTGACAAAGTCGATGGACGTGGGTGCCGGTGCATCGGGTGCAGCGCGGGCCCAGGCACCGAGCAGCGTTTCAAAATCCCGCGTCCCCAGTGCCCCTGTAGCGTGTTGCAAAGCATCCACTGCGCGCTGCATTTGCACCGGAGCATCCACCACCACCTGGGTGGTGGGAAAGGCCGTGGTCAGCACAGCGTCCATGGTTTTGCGCTGCACTTCCAGGTCGGCGCGTTCCACCGCGGCGCGCACATTCAGCCCCACGATGTTGACAGCCAATAGCGCCACCAGGCTCCAGCGCAGGGCACGCCAGCGCGGGGCGTGCAGCAGGGCTTGCCAGGCACTGCCCAGGCGCTTGATGCTGCGGCTACGCTGGCTGCTGGCCAGGTCGAGCTGCGCCAGGTCCCAGTCGCTTTGGCAAGCGCCTAAGGCGCGCTCCCCACGGCTTTGCAGCACGACACTGCGCCCGAACATTTGTTCTGCCATCGCAGCCACTGCGGGCTCAGCCTGCAGCGGTCGGTCTTGCGGCCAGTTCAGCAGGGCTATGGTTGCAGGCAGCAGGGGCCAGGCGTGCACGCCGTGCTTGTGCACATGCAGCAGCAAAGCTTGGCCGGCGTCGTCGATGGCGTACAGCGCATCCCGATCTGTTGTCTCTGAGGGAACGAATTCCGGCACGATGCGCGACACCGTCAGGCCCGCCGCCTCCAGCGCCTGCACGCCGTCGCGCAACCAGGCTTTGTCGCACACCGCCACCCAGGCGGTGGTGGCTCTGGCAGCGCCTGGCGCCAAGGCAAAGTGCAGCACCGCCGGTTCGTCCAGCAGTTGGTCTTCCAGCAAACCCTCAAGCACCGCGCGCATGCGGGAATGGCTCACGCCTTTGGGCAGTTGTACCTGGTGCCAGGACAGTTGTGCCGCGCCCACCAACAGCACCACGTCATGGATGCGCTCTGGTGTGGAGCTCGATCCAGCGGTGGATCCGGGCAGCAGAGCCAGAGCGGCGCTCGATGCGGTGCCCACGCGCAGGCCGTCCGGACTCAGGACGTAGTCCAGCGCCGTGCCGGCTTGCAAGCCCGTGCGAGGAAGGGTGAGGAGGAGCGTGGCCATGGTTCAAAAATCAGTGGGCATTGTAGGGGTGGGGGTGACGGATTCCACCGGCCCTGCCACTGGCAGCGGACGCTTGCGCCACAGGGTTTTGACCTTGGTGCCGTCACGCTGCACCACCGAATATTCCTGCACCGTCCGGCCCTCGATTTGCAATGCGCCTTGCAGCGCAAAAAAGCGGGTGCTCAGGCCCAGTTGCTGGGTATCCAGGGAAAGCAGCGGAAGCCGGGCCGCCGTTTTGACATCGTCCAGATTTTCCCAGGGGCGCAAACGGCGTGCCTGCAGCAAACGCTGTGCATCCGAAGGCCTCAGTCCCTCCAAGCATGCGGCAAGCACCGTGGCAGATGCGGTGTTGAGGTTGACCGGTGTGCGCTCCGGCAGCACGGCAATGTAGGGCTGAAGTCGGGCCACGGTCGATGCATCCAGCCCCAGCCAGGCCAGCTGCTCGGGTTCTTGCGGCCACAAGGGGCCGTCCATATTGGCGTCCAAGGCCTGGTTGGCCGCCAATGCCGCAGTACCAGCACGCTGTGCCCTTGTGACCTGTGCGACCAATGTGTCCAATTGCTTGGGCGCCAAGCCCAGCTGTGCAAACAAGCGCTCCCACATACGCAGTGTGGGCGGGTGCACTTTGCCGTCGTCCTGCACCAAATTGCGCAGGTTGAGCCGTGCTTGTAAATCGTTGATTTGCCCGGACAAAAACGCGTTCGCACTCGCATCGGCGGCCAGGCTGTCGCTGCGGTCTGCGGCCAGAAAAGTGGACAGGCGCGCTTGCTCCAGCGGCATAGCCCAGGGTTCACTCAGGTGGTCGGTGCCGCCCTTGCGACCGTCTTCGGACAAGATCAACCGCGCCCAGTCCAGCGCGCCGCTGAGCACCCAGGTGGACTGAGCGCGTGCACGCTCGGCGGTTTCGACCTCCACGGCGCGCCACTGCTGCCACAGTGCTGCCGATGCAAGCGTCGCCACCAGCACCACGGTCAGCATGGCCAGCAAAATGGCCGCACCGCGTTGGCGGGCACGGCTCGAAGGGCGGGCGATGTGCCGCCTCACGGTGTTCCCCCCAGCGCCGGGCTGGACCAGTCGCGTGTCAGTGCACCGCTCACCGCCTGGCCGGTGGGCAAGGGCAGGCGCAGGCGCACCCCGTCCGGCCTCGCGCCGGGCGCGGTGGCGCCAAGTGCCGCACTGTTAGCCACTATATTGCCCAGAGTAGAGCCGCCTGTGCCGCTGGAAGCCGCTGTTGCTGGCACGGCTGCTACGGCAGCGGTGTCTGCCGAGGACAGCGGATTGGTCCAGGCCCCGCCCCGGTAGAAAAATATTTGCCAGCTCAGCAAAGGGGCAATGCGCACTTCCAGGCGCCGGTCCTCGTCGCTGGGGTTTTGGGCCCAGCGGGCGGCCTGGCTCCAGGCGGCTTGCAGCTCGCCGCGGGTGGTCAGGGGCGGGGACTGCCAGCGCAGCCAGTAGCCGCTGCTGCCAATCAGCCGCTGCGACCACGCCACCACATGCAAGCCTTGCGCGCCGGACTGGCTGTCCCGGCGCAACAGGCGCAGGGCGCGGCCATCCCAATCAATGCTGGGCGTATTGGGTTGCAGCGCCAGCGCGTCCAGATCGGCACCCCACTGCGCCAGCCCGGTTTGCAGGGTGAGCACATCGTCTGCGTGCGCGGTCAGGCGTTCATTTGCGCCCACCATGCCGTCCAAGCCGCGCCAGGACAATGCCGCCATCACCGCCATCAGCGCCAACGCCACCAGCAGCTCCACCAAGGTAAAGCCGGCTTGGCGTTGTGGACGGCAGGACACCCGGCGCACGTGCATCAGTTGCGCCCCACGATGGTGGCGATCCGCAGCACCGGCTCTGTTGCATTGCGCACCTGCGCGTCCACCCGCACGAAGTTGGGGTTGGGCGTGGGCTGCACATTGAGCACGAGGGTAAAGGTCTGGTCGGCCTGCAGGCATTCGCGGCTGGTTTCGCCCACGCCGGGCATTTGGCGGCTCAGGCGGATTTGGTGCAAGGCGTTTTCTGCGCACAGCTGACCGAGCAGCACATCACTTTGGCGCTGGGCATGCAGGGTGAGCGCTCCGGTGGCGCGCAAGCCCGCCAGCAAGGACACCCCCACGATGGCCAAGGCCACCAGCACCTCGACCAGCGTAAAGCCCCGGTTGCAGCGGTGCCTGTGCGCTACTGCGTTCACGGGGCGGGCGCTCCCACTGCTTTGTCCGACGGCACCACCGCAAAGGGGCGCAGCCCGTCGGTGGCCAGTTGCAGGCGCACCGCGGCTTGGCTGCGGGAGGACAGCACCACGGCCTGGGGTTCGAGCAGGGGTTCGGGCCCCAAAGTCAGCGTGGTGTCGGTGCTGCGGTCTTTGGCGCCGGGGTGCAAAACAGCGCTCACCGTGGTGTCGGTGCTCAGCCAGCTTTGGCGGGGCAGTGGCGGGCTCAGCCCATCCATCACAAAGCCGCCGGGAACCGCGCGCCAGACCACCGGTGTGCCCTGCATACGCGAATGCGCACGTCCCGACTCCAGCATCGCCGCCAGGCGCTGGGCGTCGCGCTCCAGGTTGGAGGCGGTGTTGTCCCGCAGGGTCAGTGCCACGCCGGCTGAGGCAATGGCGATGATGGCCACCACCACCAGCAGCTCCAGCAAGGTGAATCCCCGGCTGCAGTGTGCGGCGGGGTTGGCGGGCTGGCGCTTAGGGCTGCCAGCTGCCAATGTCGGCATTTTTGCCCTCGCCGCCGGTTTGTCCGTCGGCACCCAGGGACATCACGTCCACCTCGCCTTTGACACCGGGGTTCAGGTACAGGTAGGCGTTGCCCCAAGGGTCTTTGGGCAACTGGTCCAGGTTCTTTTTCCAGTTCGCGGGCACGGGCTCGGAGGTGGGCTTGTTGACGAGCGCGGCCAGGCCCTGCTCGGTGCTGGGGTAGCGGCTGTTGTCAAGCCGGTAGAGCTTGAGCGCCTGCATCAGATTGCTCACATCGGTCTTGGCCGCCGTGACCTTGGCGTCATCCGCCCGGTCCAGCACATTGGGCACGATGAGCGCGGCCAGCACGCCAATGATGAGCAAGACCACCATCAGCTCGATGAGGGTGAAGCCGCGTTGAATGAGAGTGGGACGGGGGCGTTGGGGCTGCATAGGCGTGGGTGGTAATTCAATGCTTTTCATTCTGCCTGATCAGAGTGGCAGTCTCCAGGCAGAAAAAAGGGCACCGAAGTGCCCTTTTTGCATGATTTCAACAAGATCAGTTGAAAACAATCCCACCAAGGTTCACGCCATTTGCCCACGGTGCGCTTCCGGTGGTTTGGGCGTTTGCACCCAAGATTTGTGCATGAACTTCGGCCAATGGCAACGCCTTGAATGCGGCGATGGTGTTGGTTGTGCAGCCAGTTACTGTCCAATTCCCAGCTGTGAGCGTGGACGTGTAAGCGGTTGCGTTTGCGCCGCCCGTTGCACCCAGGCCGGTATTCACGCCGCTGGTGAGAATGGTGAACGGAGTGTTTTTCGTCGCGATGCAATTCGGCGTGGACGATTTCAAGATGATGGTCGCTCCGCAGATGCCAACGCATTCCGCATTCGTTCCCAAGCCGACCGTGACTGTGCTGGAGTTGCTGATATTCCAGGTCCTGCCGCCCGCTCCGGCAACATACACGCCAACGCCGGCACCCGAAGTGGAATTCATACCGACACCGCGGTACACAGAGTCGGTACCGACACCACTCCACCACACAGCAAAGATGCTGGAACCACCGAATTCATATCCGCCGGCGGTATTATTTCCGGGCAAGGCCGTCAGTGCGCCTGTGTCGTACGAATCCTGACTACCCGTTTGGTTCTGAACCACAACGACCGTGGCTGGCACTGCGGTGACCGTGATCGTCAGTGCCGCGGAAGTCTTGGCTGAGTAGGTGGAATCCGCGGCTTTTGTTGCGGTCACTGTGCAGGTACCTGCGGAGGATGCTGCCGTGAGCGTGGTGCCGCTGATCGTGCAAGTGCCGGAGGCAACTGCATAGGTCACCGCTCCAGTGCCGTTTCCGCCCGAAGAGCTCAGCGACGTGGTTGCCGACGTGACCAATGTGGTGGAGCCTGCCGCTGCAGTAAGCGTGGCCTGCGCCGTCAATGCGGGGGCGTCAGAGCTGCCTCCACCGCAAGCAGTCAGCAACGAGGCTGTTGCCAGCGCAAAGGCTGACAGGGTGATGAGATTTCTAGTTTGGTACACGGCAAGGCCTCCTGGGGTGTTGATAAAGGACAAAAAAAGCACCCTTTGAAAGCGCTTTCACGGGATATTAAAAGCATTTCTACTTTTGCTCAAGGGCGCGGGCTAGGTGATTACCCTAAATTTGGATCGGTGTTTTCCCTAGGCCGCGAACCGGATCGAGACGCTTTAGTCGGTGGTGAAGTAAATCTGGTCGATTTGCGCACTGAAGTTGGGCGTGCCGCCCACGGCTTCAATGCTGAAGGGCACCGACACCAGGCCCTGCGCGGCCGCACCAAACTCGCTGAGCGGCACCACGATTTCCTGCCAGTCGGTGGAGGCGCTGAGCTTGCCGGCCAAGGCGACCCACCCCACCTGCCCGGTGCCCGCCAGCCGCACACGCACCCACTGGGCGGAACTGCTGGTTTTGACCATGAAGCGCAGATGGCGGTAGGCGCTGAGGTCGCGCTCGGCACCTACAAATTGCCAGCCGCCGCCGTCGGAGTTGAGGGTACAGCTCAGGCTGTTGGCGCCCTCAAAAGCGCCGCTGCTGGCGGCTTGCACCACGCCGTGGTTGTAGCCTTGGGCTGCGGTCAGGCCCGTCCAGCTGCTTGCGTAGGGGGTATCTGCATAAACGCCTAGTGTGGCGGGTGCCGGGCCGGTGGGGCCCGAGGGGTCAGAGGGGCTTGATGGTGTGGGAAAGGCGGTCGCTGCCTCGCTGGGGTAGCCGGCCACCGTGCCAGTGGCGCTCCAGGGCATGGACAGGTTGGAGTCAAAGTCGTTGCCGTTCACGACCAGGCTCAGGCTGGGGCCACTGAGTTTGGTGAGTTCCAGCCGCACTGATTCATTGGACAGGGTGAGTGCCGGCACACTCACAAAATTAAAGCGCGTGGCATGGTTGCCGCTGGCCGAGGTGGCGGGGTTGGCGGTGCTTTCTCCCAGCAGGGTTTCGGCCCCCGCGCTGGTGTGGCGGTAGATGCGCGCACGCACCGGGGTAGAGCCTGCGCTGGACAAGGTCCAGATCGATGCGGACCACCCGCCGGCGTCAAAGCTGCCGCTCAAAAACGGCGTGTACCAGGACAAGGAACTGTCCGCCAGCGTCACCACAGGCTGGGCGCCGGTGGTGGTGCCGGCAGCGGAATTGAGGTGCGGGTTTTGGCTCAGGTGCCAGACCGATGGCAGGCCCGCCGCCGTTCCCTTGGCCGGCCAGTTGCGGGTGTAGTGGCGCACGTAATCAATGACATAGGTTTGGGGCAGCATCGTGGTGCCGTCGGGCCAGCCGCCCCAGTTGCCGCCCACGGCCATGTTGAGCAGCATGAAGTAGGGTTTGTGAAAGGCCTCCATGTCTGCGGTGATGAGCTTGGTGCCGTAGGTCACGCCGTCGATGGACCAGCTGAAACTTTGCGGCGTCCAGTCCACCCGGTAAATATGAAAGTCGTCCGAGAGCCTGGCGGCATTGCGGTAGGCAAAGCTGGGCATGGGGTTGACGTTTTGGGCATTGAGGTAGTGCAGGGTGCCATGCGTGGTGTAGTCGCCCGAGCCGTCCGACAGACCGCCGATCATTTCCATCGCGTCGATCTCGCCACAGCCCGGCCAATCGGTGTTACCACCGTACAGGTTGAAGGAGTTGCAGTTGTTGCCCAGCAGCCAGAATGCGGGCCACAGACCTTGAGAGCGGGGCAGCTTGGCCCGCATTTCAAAGCGGCCATAGGTGAACGATTTTTTTCGCGCGGACTGAATGCGTGAGGAGGTGTAAGGCGCATCTCCCACGTTTTCGCGCTTGGCGGTGATGGTCAGGAAGCCGCCGCTGACCACCGCGTTACTGGCCTGGTAGTACTGCGATTCGTTGTTGCCCCAACCACCGGCGCCGATGTCGTGCGTCCAGACGGTGCTGTCCAGCGCATTGCCATTGAACTCGTCGCTCCAGTCCAGCACCCAGTCACTGGAAGGCGGTGCGGGGTCGGTGGGCGGTACGGTGACGGGCGCAGGGGTCGGGTCGGATCCGGCGCCGCCGCCGCATGCAGTGACCAACAAGGCACAGCACACGGCCATGCCCCACAGAGAGGTTCGTAAAAGACGCATGGATGGCTTTCAAAAGGTGCGATCCACTGCGTCACCCGTGCGCAGGTCGGCCAGGAAAAAAATAGAGAGGCTTGGCGGCAGTGCTTACTGCGTCTGGCCCAGGCTGCCGGGTGCGACTTGCAAAGTCTTGCCGTCGCTAAAGCGCACGTCCAGTGGCGTTTTGCCCGGGTTGTAGGCCAAGTAGGTCTTGCGCCCATCGGCGCGCTTGAACACGCTGTACAAGGTGGTGTTGGCGGTCACGCCAAAGTCCGGCGGCCCCATTTTTTGCAAGCTCATCAGCCAGTGCAGCGTGTGGCTGCGGGTGTCGCCCAGCTCAAACGAGCCCCAGCGGTCCCAGCTGGCCAGACCCGCGTCAGCGTCGGCCAGGCCGAGGTACTTGGCAAACAGGTCTTGCCAGATATCGATGGGCTTGGCGGTCTTGCCACGCGCAGCAAAAATTTCGGTGTCAGGTTTGAGCGTGGCCACACTGCGTTTGACAAAAGCGGGGTCGGTGCCCAAATAGGTGGACGCAGTGGTGATGGGCAAGAGGTTGATACCCTTGATCTGTCGGGGCTCGTCGATCCACCAGGTGTTGTGCGCGTATTTGCCGCCAAACAGCATGCTGGTTTCTACGTTTTGGTATTCGGGCGGGAATACGAGGTGGTGAATGTCAAACCAGTAGTGGTTGATGGCGTCAATCTCGGTGGTGTAGAGGTACACGCCCAGATCGCGCAGTGCCGTGTCGCCGTTGACTTGCGCCCACAAAATCAGCCCCGCCCAGGCGTTGATGGCCTCGGACGAAGACTCCTGGTTGTTGCCAAACGGGCCAAGACCAATGCCCGAGGCCCAGGAGTGGCCTTCGTAATGGTCGAAGTTGCGCACAAAAGGAAAGTCCGCGCCACCGCGCTTGGCCGTGGCAATGTCGGCCACCATCAAGTCCACCATGCCGCCCCATTGCGCCTTGGACGCCCAGGCCGGGTCGCGCAGCGCGATCTCGGCCATCGCGCGAATCCAGTAGCCGTAATGGAAGTGGTGGTCGTTCATTTGCTCGACGCTGAAATATTCCTCGGGGTAGCCCGCCACCGTGCCCAGGGCCTTGTCGTAGTGGAAGTAGGTTTTGGCGTTGTCACCGGCAAACCACTGCTCCACGCGGCCTTTGAGCAACTTGAGCAATTGGTCGCGGCCCTCCAGGTCGCCTTGTTGCTCCACCACGTCCATGAGTTTGGTGATGCGCTGCAAACCCTTGCCTTGCCAGTAGGGGCCGGTGCCGATTTCGAGCATCATGCGCCGCGCATTGCGCTGGTCGTTTTTGAGCAAATCGCGCAATTCGGCGCTGCGTGCGCCCTCGGTCACGCCGGGCCAATACGGCACAAAGCCGTTATAGGTTTTGGTGGTTTGAAAACTGTTGCCCGCCAGCAACTTGATCTTGCCGCGCAGGGTGTCGTAGGCGGGGCCCAGGCGGTCGGCCACCGAGGCGTTGTTGAACCATTGGTGCGGATACAAGCCCAGCAGAGGCGTGGCTTGGTCGCCTTCCATGACGCGCGTGGTGGCGGTGTAGGTGTTGGTCAGCAGCGAGCGCGCTTCGTCAAACTTCCAGTCCACCCGCGTATCTTGCAAAAAGGCATAGGCGTGGCGGGTGAACAGGGTCAGCGTCTCTGCGCTGGCGTCGGGCAGTGCGGCGGCAGACGCATAGCCTTTTCCGGCAGGCAAGTGGCCAATCCACTCGGTGGGAGAGACGGCCTCCCAGCGCACGCCCGTCGGGCCAAACAAGGCGTAGGTTTTGCCTTTGACATTCAGCGCCAGGACGCGGGCGTCGGCGGCTTCAATGCGTGGAGATGCGGTGGGCAATTGCAGGCGCAGGTTGCCTTGTGAAAATACAAAGTGCACATAGGGGCTGCCATGGGCCACGGTGGCTGTCATTTGGCTGGCGCCTTCGCCCCAGGCAATGTCGATGGACCAGTCGCCGGTTTTGGCGAGTTTGGGCTGGCCGGCGGCAAAGGCAGTGGGCGAGACCAGCAGGGGGTCGGTGTGGGGGTAGTGAATTTCCACGTCGCGCCGCTCGGTGGGCACCACGCTTTTGCTGGGCAGCGCGACTTCCAGGCCCACTTTATTGGCCTGCACCGTGAGCGGATGGGCAAACAGCACTTCGGGCTTGGGGCTGAAAATCAGGGCCGAGTACCACTGGTTGGTGGGCGCGGCCTGTTGCAGCATGGCGGCGGTGCGAAAGGGCGCTGCAGGCACAGCGTGATCGCCGCCTTTGGGCGCGAGCACATAGGCACCTGCGCCGAGCCGCACCGGCTGGGCACAGAGGCTGGACAAGGTACCCATGGCGAACAAAGCACTCAGGCAAAAGCCGCGAAACAGGGACATGGGGGACTTCCTATCGCAAGATGAAAAACATGGGCTTGATTATGAAAGCGCTTTCAAACATTTAGGCCTAGGGTATTCCATTAGCGATGTCGGGGTCTGAAAACACCCCGCGGCACTTGTTGTATTTGATAAAAACACGGGTAAACCCGTAAGGCCAGCCGGCCAAAAAGGAACCATGATCGGGGTTGGCGTGAAAGCGCTTTCATGTTTCTTCAGGATTCTTCAGGATCGAGTGTCACTATGCGACTTCAAAACCCTCTTCACCTGGCCCGCCAACACTTCGGCAAGGCAGGCACTTTGGCCGCCTTGTTCTTGAGCGCGTCTGTGGCGCACGCGGTCGATTTCGGCCCCGACGGCATGTTCACCCTGACCGGCTTTGCCAAGGTGGAAGCCCTGCAAGGCAGCAACCATTGCGACAACTGCGCACGCTTCCCGAACGAGGACAAGCACCGCATCTGGGCCGACGAACTGGTCCCCGGCCGCCCTTACCAAACAGCGGGCACCACGCTGACCATGTTCCAACCCTGGTTGAGTGCCAAACAAAATTTGGGCGGTGGATACACCGTAACCGGGCTGCTGAGCCAGCGGTGGCGCGACGGAATGCTGGACATGGCGTTTGACCCCAATATCTGGTACGAAAAAAACGTGGCTATCAGCCATGAAGACTATGGGCGCATTGCTATCGGCAGCATGACCAGCCGCGGCTGGAGTGTGGCCGATTACCCCTACGGCACCAACATCGGTCTGTCGCAGGAATGGGGCTCCAGCGGTGCGGGCTACGGCATGCTGGGTAATTCGGTGCGGGTCACAACCCGGCCGCTGGATGTGCTCAATGGCGACCTGGTGCTCGAAGCCACGTATGACCAGGGCAACACCAACTTCAAAATCAACAAACCCTGGCTGGTCGAGCTGTATGCCCAGTACCACCAAGGTGACTTTGTGTTGGACGCGGTCTACCAGGACAGCCGCAATGGCAAGCCCATGGCCTGGGCCCATGGCCCGTTCTCGAGTCTCACGGATTCAGCGGACTACGACGCGAACCTGAGCCCCTCGGGCCAAAGCATTGCTATGGCGATGGCGCGCTACCAGGTGACCTCGCAAATTGAGGTTTCGGGCGGTATCCGCGGCAACCGCTGGAGCGGAGCCAAGGCCGTCATCATCGGCGGCAGCAACGGCAGCGATCTCTGGAACAGTATGTTCAACGTTGATTGGACTACCGGGGGCAACAACCCGGGCTACTCGGCCACCTCCACCGACGTGATGGCCGGCTTGCGTTACCGCACCGGTCCGTGGACGGCCTATACGGGCATGGTCTATCTGGGCAAGGCGACGACGTCCAACCCGATGGAGCGCGGCCAGAGCAATGACGCCACAGTCGGTACCGTGGGCTTGAACTACGACTATGGCCAGGGCGTTCAGTTCTACGGCTGGGCCGGCATGGTGCGCTTCGGACGCCTGGGGCTCTCGCCCATGTCCATGCCAGGAAACAACGCGTTTTGGAATGTGGATTCCCGCGTGACCCAAGACGGCAACTGGTTCGGTATCGGTACCGTCTACACCTTCTAACGCACCGCCCTCATCAATTTCAGCCCCTACTCTTGAGAACAATCATCATGCTGAAGAACCTCAAACTTTGGATGAGCGGCTTGCTGCTCGCGTGCACTGCAATGGCCCTGGTGGGCTGTGGCGGCGGCGGCGTCGTACCCGGCAGCGGCGTCACCTTGCGGCCCCTGAGCGCTGCCGACTTCACCAGCCGCAAAGCGGTGGCTTATTCGCCGTACCGTAGCAGCGACCGTTTCACTGAAACAGTCACCGATGCCCATGTGCTTGAAGACTTGACCCTGCTTTCGCAAGGTGGTTTCAAGTTGATTCGCCTGTTTGACAGCTCCGACGACGTCGCAAAGCGTGTGTTGCGTCTGCTCACTGAACATCCGGGTTTGGACATCAAGGTCATGCTGGGCGTGTCGGTCAGCTACGGTGGCGAGGCTGCAGAAATTGCGCGCGGCATTGATCTGGCGAACCGTTATCCCTCGCTCGTCGTGGCGGTCAGCGTGGGCAATGAAACCGCGGTCAGTTGGAGTCAACACAAACTTACACCGGTCGTTTTGGCGTCCTATATCAAG
>CAIWRE010000033.1 GCA_903914985.1 uncultured beta proteobacterium
GTCCACGATGCCATTCCAGAGCCCCTTAGGTGCAAATTGCTCTGGAATGACACAGCTTCGTTCTGTTTGAGCCGTCTCCGAAGTAAAAAACGCCTGAGCTAGTGACCTAACTCAGGCGTTTGTCCTATGCCGGCAGCTTATTTGCGCAGGCCCAATTTCGAAATCAGTGCGGTGTAACGGTCCGCGTCTTTGCCCTTGAGGTAGTCCAGCAGCTTACGGCGACGGCTCACCATGCGCAGCAGACCACGGCGACCATGGTGGTCTTTGGCGTGGGTCTTGAAGTGAGGGGTGAGTTCGTTGATACGGGCCGTCAACAGTGCGACTTGCACTTCGGGGCTACCGGTATCACCGGCTTGGCGGGCGTTGTCTTTGACAACTGCAGCTTTGATGCTGGATGCGATCATTTTTCATTTCCTTGAAATAACTGTGGACTTGCGATTGCGGCTGGAACTGCTGCAAACGTGCGCTACGCCGAATTTTCGGCAAGCCCATCATTCTATACCACGGCGGGTGCGGCCCCCTCGTCCCCGCGCCAGATTGGCGCCGGGCGCCGCACCGCCCAAACGGCTTTGCTCGCCGCCCCACTGCGCGCGCGCGCCGGTAGACACGTCGCCCAGGGTGCTGATGATGGCCTCCAAGCTAGGGCCGGCTTGCTTGGTGTGGGCGTCCAGCGCGTCGCGCATGGCGCGCAGGTGCCTGGGCGATGTGCCGCAGCAGCCGCCAATGATGCGGGCGCCGGCGTCCAGGGCCATGCGGGCGTAATTGGCCATGATCTCCGGCGTGCCGTTGTAGCAAATGGCGCCGTCCACGTACTGGGGAATGCCGCAATTGCCCTTGGCCACCAGCACCACCTCGGGGCCCATGGCTTCAGCCAAATTGTGGATGCAGGCCACCACCTCGGAAGCGCCCACACCGCAGTTGGTGCCGCAGGCGGCCAGGCGCGGCGAGAGCGACTTCTCGATGCCCGAAAAATCGCTGGGTGAAATGCCCATCATGGTGCGGCCGTTGGTGTCAAAGCTCAGGGTGCAGACGATGGGCAAGCCCGCTACCGCCGCGCCCGCCACGGCGGCTTCGACCTCTTCGCGCGAAGACATGGTCTCGATCCACAGCACATCGGCACCGCCTGCTGCCAACGCGAGCGCTTGCTCGGCAAAGGCCGCTTTGGCCTGGTCAAAGGTCAAAGGGCCAATGGGCTCCATGATTTCGCCGGTGGGGCCCATGCTGCCCGCCACGGCCACACTGCGGCCACTGCCGTCGGCCACTTTGCGGGCGATTTGCGCAGCCAGGGTATTGAGCTCGGCCATGCGGCCCTGTGCATTGTGAAGCTTGAGCCGGTACACCGTGCCGCCAAAGCTATTGGTCAAAATAATGTCGGCCCCTGCGTCCACAAAGTCCTGGTGCAGTTTGGCAATGCGGTCGGGATGCTCGGTGTTCCACAGCTCAGGCGCGTCGCCCGACATCAGGCCGACGTCAAACAAATTGCTGCCGGTGGCGCCATCGGCCAAAAGCCAGTCTCGGGTGGCCAGCAACTGGGTGAAGCGATTGCTGGCAGCGTTTTGCAGGGCGGAAGTAGTTACATCGGTCATGGCGCACTCATCAAAAGAAAGTGACCACACTCACGGCGATTGGAAAATAGGGCTTTCACCGCACCGCTTGCGTGGGTGAGCGCCGTTACATCCGGCAGGCCTTGCGCCCACCGCCCCAAGCCTCGTTCATACGCATGAACTGCAACGCTCCTCGGGAGAATTGCATTTTACCGCAAGCCCGCCCGGCGCGCGGGCTCACCCTCTAGCGCTGCTGCGTTTCCCAGTTGGGATGCACAAAATACGGCGCGTCCGATGGTGGCAGCGGTGTGCGGCCACGAATCTGGTCGGCGATTTTTTCCGCCATCATGATGGTGGGCACATTCAGGTTGCCGCTCACGACCAGCGGCATGATGGACGCATCCACCACCCGAAGACCGCGAACCCCGTGCACCCGGCCTTGCGGGTCGGTCACCGCCATGGCGTCGGTGCCCATTCGGCAGCTGCCGCTGGGGTGGTAGGCGGTCTCGGCGCTGTTGCGGATGTGCTCATCAATCTCGGCGTCGGTTTGTACCTGCGGCCCCGGCGACAGCTCCTCGCCGCGGAATTCGTCAAACGCGTGCTGGGCAAAGATTTCACGTGTCAAACGCACACCTGCGCGCATTTCGCGGCGGTCTTGCTCCGTGCCCATGTAATTGAACAAGATGCGTGGCGCCTGTAGCGGGTCGGCGCTTTGGATCTTGACAAAGCCCCGGCTGGTGGGACGCATCGGGCCTACATGGGCCTGAAAACCGTGGCAAGTGGCCGGTGAGTTGCCGTCATAGCGCACCGCCATGGGCAAAAAGTGGTATTGCAAGTCGGGCTGCTTGACACCCGCTTCGCTGCGGATAAAGCCACCCGACTCAAAGTGGTTGGTCGCCCCCAGGCCGGTACCGAACAACAACCATTCAATGCCAATCTTGAGCTTGGCCAGCGGATTCATAGCTGAATACAGCGTAATGGGCTTTTTGCAGGCGTACTGCACATAGGTCTCGAGGTGGTCTTGGAGGTTTTCACCCACGCCACGCAAAGGGGAAACCACATCGAAGCCCAGCGCCTGCAGTTCGGCTGGATTGCCAATGCCCGACAACTGCAATAGTTGAGGCGAATTGATGGCGCCGCCGGACAAAATGACTTCCCGGCGGGCTTTGATCTGTTGAACTTTTCCCTCGTGCAACAACTCAACGCCTACCGCGCGCGGATCGCCTGCCGGCCCTTCGGTGAGTACACGGGTTACCACGCTGTTTTTCTGTAGTGTCAGGTTTTTGCGCTTCATCGCCGGGCGCAAATAGGCCATGGCGGTGCTCCAGCGGCGGCCCTTGTGCGTGGTCATGTCCATGGGCCCCAGGCCCTCCTGCTGGTAGCCATTCATGTCCTGGGTAACCGGGTAGCCCGCCTGTCTTCCAGCGTCAATAAAGGCGCCATACAGAGGGTTGCGGCAGGCGCCGGTGCTGACATTCAGCGGGCCGGAGTCGCCCCGGTAGGCATCGCCACCTTTGGCACGGGTTTCGGATTTTTGAAAATAAGGCAAGCAGTGGGCATAAGACCAGTCTTGCATGCCGTTTTGCAGCGCCCAACCTTCGTAGTCGAGCGCATTGCCACGGATATAGACCATGCCGTTGATGGACGAGGAGCCGCCAATCACTTTGCCGCGCGGGCAGTGGATGCGCCGGTTATTCATGAACGGTTCGGGCTCGGACTCGTACATCCAGGTGTACTTGGCGTTGGCCATGGGATAGGACAAAGCGGTAGGCATGTGAATGAAGAGGTGGTGGTCATTGCCACCGGCCTCAATCAGCAGCACCTGCACATCGGCGTCTTCGCTCAGGCGGTTGGCGAGCACGCAACCGGCCGAACCGGCGCCCACGATGATGTAGTCAAATTCTGGTTTCATGGAGTTGTCCTCTAACGGTAACCGGTCCAGACTTCACCCATTTCCACGTACACGGTCTTGAGCTGGGTGTAGTGGTCAAGCGCGGTCATGCTGTTTTCGCTGCCAATGCCGGACTCCCCCACGCCGCCGAAAGGCATTTCAATGGGGGTGATGTTGTAGTTGTTGATCCAGCAAATGCCTGCCTTGAGCTTCGCCGCCACGCGGTGGCCTTTTTGCATCTGCGAGGTAAATACACCGGCAGCCAAACCGAAACGCGAGTTGTTGGCGCGGGCAATGGCCTCTTCTTCGGTGTCAAAAGTCAGCATGGACAGCACGGGGCCAAAAATCTCTTCCCGCACGATGCGCATGTCGTCACGGCAATCGGCAAAGATGGTGGGCGCGACAAAGTTGCCGCCCTGCCCGGGCACGCTGACCTGCGTGCCGCCGCACACCAGGGTTGCGCCCTCCGCCACACCGCTAGCGATGTAGTCCATCACCTTGGCCGTGTGGGCTTGAGAAATCAAAGCACCCACTTCGGTTTCGGGGTCCATCGGGTCGCCCACGCGAAGCATGAGCGTGCGCTCTTTCAGCCGCGCCAGAAAGCGATCGGCAATGCCACGCTGCACAAAGACCCGCGTGCAGTTGGTACACACCTCACCCTGGGTGTAGAAATTGCCCATCATGGCGGCGGCCACAGCCTGCTCCAGATCCGCATCGTCAAAAATCAGCAGAGGCGATTTGCCGCCAAGCTCCATGGTCACGCGCTTCAGGGTGCCTGCGGCAGTTTCCATCACCTTTTTTCCAGTCGGCACCGAGCCGGTGACCGACACCTTGGCCACGCCCGGGTGGGCTGCCAAGAGAGCGCCGGTTTCTCCTCGGCCTTGCAGCACATTGAACACGCCCGGGGGAACGCCGGCCTCCAGGTAGATTTCGGCCAATTTCACAGCGGTGGCAGGTGTGAGTTCCGAAGGTTTGAAAATCATGGCGTTGCCCGCCGCCAGTGCAGGCGCCGACTTCCAGCAGGCGATTTGCAGCGGATAGTTCCAGGCACCAATGCCCACACACACCCCCAAGGGCTCCTTGCGGGTGTAAGCAAATGCGTTTTTCAAAGGGTACTGCTGGCCGGTCAAGGTGGCAGCGGCGCCTGCAAAGTATTCGATGCAGTCTGCCCCGCTCATGACGTCCACGACCAAGGCTTCTTGGATGGGCTTGCCACAGTCTTGCACTTCCAGTGCAGCGAGCTCTTCGTTACGACTGCGCAAAATGTCAGCGGCTTTGCGAAGAATGCGCCCGCGCTCCGTGCCGCTCATGGCAGACCACACTTCAAAGCCGCGCTGTGCGGAAGCTACCGCAAGGTCCACGTCGCCGGCATCGGCATCGTGCAAATGCGCCAGCACCTGACCGGTGGCGGGGTTGATCGACACAAACGCCTTACCGCTGCCCGCCAAAGGCTTGCCGTCGACCCAACTGTGGATGTTTGCTTCGTTCATAACCACCTACCATTTCACTGTCCGTTGCACAAAAAAAACAACCCCGACCCAAAACACGCCGGGTCGGAGTTGCCTTGGGGTGCCGTCGAATCCGATGGCACCAAACGCCGCAGTTTAAATTTTCAAAGCTGCTTTCACTGCGGGCAAGCCATCTTTGCCGTCAAACGTTTTCACGCCGGTGAGCCACTTGTCCAACACTGCGGGGTTGGCTTTGAGGAAGTCAGCTGCAGCTTTGTTGGGCTTGACCTTTTTCAGGATGGGCACCATCACCTGGTTTTCGATGTCGGTTGAGAACTGCAGGTTCTTCAACAGTGCCCCCACATTGGGGCAACGTGCTTCATACGAAGACGGCACTGCGGTATACACCTTGGCCTCGCCCAGGTTCGGGCCAAACACGTCGTCGCCACCGGCCAGGTAGCTCATCTTCATTTGCACGTTCATGGGATGAGGCTCCCAGCCCAGGAATACGATGGCTTTCTGGTTCTTGATCGCGCGCTGCGCTTCAATCAGCATGCCAGCTTCGCTCGACTCCACCATCTTGAAGCTCTTCAGGCCGAACTTGTTTTCTTTGATCATGCCGGCGATCAAGGCGTTGCCGTCGTTACCTGGCTCAATGCCATAAATTTTTCCGCCCAGGTCTTTTTCAAACTTGGCAATATCCGCAAAAGTTTTCAAGCCCTTGTCGTACAAATAGGTGGGGACCGCCAGCGTGTACTTGGCACCGACCAAATTAGGGGTTGCCAACACTTTGATATCGCCTGATTTGACGAACGGTTCGATCTGCGGTGTCATGGACGGGTTCCAGTAGCCCAGAAATACGTCGATCTGCTTTTTCTTCATGCCGGCAAACGCAATTTCGATGGACGCCATGGTGACTGTTGGTTTGTAGCCAAGGCCTTCGAGCACCACAGACGCCAGGCCGGTGGTCGCGGCGATGTCAGTCCAGCCCACGTCGGCGAAGCGCACCGTCTTGCAGCTTGCATCTTCGGCCAAGGCCACTTGCGAAGCCATTGCCATCACAGCAGCAACTGCAACCATCTTCTTCATCAATTTCATACCATCTCCTGTTTTTAGATTGAAACCGTCACACCATGTGACCGCCCTTGCGGACTGCACCTTTATACAAGGTTTGATGAGGGAATGGGCACCGCCGCCCTGCTAGCCCTGAAACTTTTATCAAAACATTCGGTGAAAAAACCGAATCAAGCGCGGCCACGTGAACCCCGGCGGCTACGGGCGTTTTGCTCGTTGTTCACAGCAAGCCGCTCAGGCAGCGTCACCACCTTGCGCAATTCGACAAACGGATCGGTCAAATGCGGCAAGGCCATGGCTTCAACAAAAAACTCCTGGAAGCGGGGCTCCACCGCCGTTTCGATTTTTTCAACGCGGCGCACCAGAGCTTCAATGTCGCCGCGCGCACGCTGGTCCAGCAGCGCAATGCGCGCTCCAGTGCCCGCGGCGTTGCCGGCGGAGCTGACCTCGCTGAGCACGCAGTCGGGAATCATGCCCAACACCATGGCGTATTTCACGTCGATATGGCTGCCAAATGCACCCGCCAGGCGAATGCGGTCCACCGTCTGCACGCCCATGCGTTCCATCAGCAAACGCACACCGGCATACAAAGCGGCTTTGCCCAACTGGATGGCACGCACATCGTTTTGCATGACTTTGAGCGGTGGCGCATCGGCGGTGGCGCGGTACAACTCGTACGAAAAGGTGCGTCCATCGGGCTGAATGCGCGGATTGCGCCGGGCAAAGTCGCCGTCGATGACGCCATCGTGGCGGATGATGCCTGCCAGGTACATCTCAGCCAGCGCTTCAATAATGCCCGAGCCACACACGCCGGTCACACCGGTGTTTGCCACTGAGGCATCGAAACCGGGGTCGTCGGACCAGAGGTCCGAGCCAATCACTTTGAAGCGCGGCTCCAAGGTCACCGGGTCAATGCGCACCCGCTCAATCGCGCCCGGCGCGGCGCGCTGGCCACAGCTGATTTGCGCGCCTTCAAAGGCGGGTCCGGTCGGGCTGGAGCACGCCAGCAAACGCTGGTTGTTACCCAACACGATCTCGGCGTTGGTACCCACGTCCACCAGAAGAGTAATTTTGTCGTTCAGGTCGGGGCGCTCCGCCAGGATCACACCCGCTGTGTCGGCACCCACATGGCCGGCGATGCAGGGCAGCACGTAAATGCGGGCATTGCGGTGGATCGCAAAGTCGATTTCCACCGCCCACAGGGTGATCGCGCGGTCGGTCGCCAAGGCAAAGGGCGCACCACCCAGTTCCACCGGGTTAATGCCCAGCAGCAGGTGGTGCATGATGGGATTGCCGACAAAGGTGGCTTCCAAAATGTCCTGCGGCGATATCTTCGCTTGCGCGGAGACGTCAACCGCAAGTTCGTTGAGGGCCGCACGCACCGCGGCCGTCATTTCCACTTCCCCGCCCGGATTCATCATCACGTAGGACACGCGGCTCATCAGGTCTTCACCAAAGCGAATTTGCGGGTTCATCACACCCGCAGAGGCCACCACCTCACCCGAGGCCAGGTTGCACAAATGGGCGGCAATGGTGGTGGAGCCCACGTCCACGGCCAGGCCATACACGTGCTCTTTGAAGCCGGGCCAGACCGCGATGATCTGGCTGCCGGCATGCACCGCCACCGTCACTTTCCACTGCCCGGCGCGCAGGGCGACCTGCAACTGTTGCAAGACCAAAACATCGCATGACAGGTTGCTGAGCTGCCACTCAAAGTCCAGTGCATCCTCCAGGCGGCGTAAATCGCCGCTGGGGTCGTGCATATCAGGCTCTTGCACTTCCACATAGTGCAGACGCACCAGCGGGTCGAGCTCAATGTCCAAAGCCTCCGCCGCCTTGCGCACCACTTGCTTGTGCACCTGGCTGGATGACGGTACATCGATGACCAAGTCACCCAGCACCTGAGCGGAACACGACAGGCGCCGCCCGGGCTCCATGGCTTGACTTGCGCAGTACTCCTGCTCCACCGCGGACACGGGAGACAGGTTATCCACGCTGGAGGTCACGCCGTGCTTGGAAAACTCGCCCTCGGCCACCAGCACCTGGCATCGGCCGCAAATGCCGCGACCGCCGCACACCGAGTCAATATCCACACCCAGCGAACGCGCGGCCTGTAACAAGGACGAACCCACCGGAAAACGGCCGCGCCGCCCCGAGGGGGTGAAAACTACCAAAGCGTCAGGTGCACTCAAAACAGACTCTCAAAAAAATTAGTTAAACGCAGAAAATTAGCTTGCACGGCGGCGGCTGCCACCTTCGCGGCGGCCCCGGCCCATCTCGCCATCGGCACCCACGGTGGGCGCTTCACGGAACTTGCGAATCCAGCGCATGCAATCGGGGTCGTGGCCCATCATCACGTCCGCGCCCATGATGGCTTTGACCACCTCCGCGTGCAGCGGGTTCGTGATCGCCGAGGTCATACCCGCTGCGATGGCCATGGTCAAAAACGCGGAGTTCACACCGTTGCGTTCAGGCAAGCCGAAGCTCACGTTGGATGCACCGCAGGTGGTGTTGACCTTGAGCTCGGTGCGCAGGCGGTGCACCAGTTGCATCACTTGCACACCAGCCTGGTTGATAGCGCCGATGGGCATGACCAAAGGGTCAACCACGATGTCGCAGGCAGGGATGCCATAGTCGGCAGCGCGCTCCACAATCTTCTTCGCTACTGCGAAACGCACGTCCGGATCTTGCGAAATGCCGGTCTCGTCGTTGGAAATAGCCACCACGGCAGCGCCGTATTTTTTCACCAGCGGCAGCACGGTTTCCAAACGGTCTTCTTCACCGGTCACGCTGTTGACCAAGGCCTTGCCCTTGTAAACGGCCAAACCGGCTTCCAGCGCGGCAACAATGGAGGAATCGATACTCAGCGGCACATCGGTCACACCCTGCACCAGCTGAATGGCTTTGGCCAGCATGCCGGGCTCGTCTGCCAATGGAATGCCGGCGTTGACGTCCAGCATATGGGCACCTGCTTCAACCTGCGCAAGTGCATCGGCAATCACGCGGCTGTAGTCACCGGCCATCATTTCGGCGGCCATGATTTTTCGGCCCGTGGGGTTGATGCGCTCACCGATGATGACGAAGGGGCGGTCAAAACCAATGATGACTTCTTTGGTCGCAGAGCTGATGATGGTATCGGTCACGCTGAATCCTTGTAATGGGGAAATTAGAACTTGGTTGAATGGGACTGCCGCTCAGACGGAGGCAGGGACTTCGATAGGTGCTGGGGTGTAGTGAATTTCGGCTTCTGCGCCATCTCTACCCGGGTACCAGGGCACGCGTCCCTGCAAGACGCCAGAATTTTGCACCATCTCGGGCACGGCATCTTCCTGGCGGTAGGCCATGATGTGCACACCCGACACGCCCTTGATCTCTTTGACCTCTTGCATGATTTCCGTACAAATTTTGCGGCCTTCTGCAGCGGGTTTTTCAGCCCCGGCCATGCGTTTGATGATGCTGTCTGGAATATGCACACCGGGCACGTTGCTACGCATCCACTCCGCCACTTTGGCCGAGCGCATGGGGCCTACGCCTACCAAAATAAAGACTTTGTCGAGCAGACCCAAGTCTTCGACCTGTTGCATGTAGCTGCGCAGGCGGGGAATGTCGTAGCAATACTGGGTTTGAATGAACTGGGCACCTGCGGCCACTTTTTTGGCCAAGCGCTCAGCCCGCCAATCAAAGGGCTGCACAAACGGGTTGGCTGCTGCACCCAAAAAGACGCGAGGCGCAAAGGTTACTTTGCGGCCGCTTTGAAATTGATGCTCGTCGCGCATGCCACGGCCGATTTCGAGCAAGGACATGCAGTCCAAATCGAACACCGGTTTGGCTTGAGGGTGGTCACCGGTTTGAACGCCATCGCCACTCAAGCACAGCATGTTGCACACGCCCATGGCCGCGCCGCCCAAAATATCGCCCTGAATGGCAATGCGGTTTTTGTCGCGACAGGAGATTTGCATCACCGGCGCATAGCCGACCCGCGTCAGCA
>CAIWRE010000034.1 GCA_903914985.1 uncultured beta proteobacterium
AGCGGTACTTTTTCATACGGACCTTTTTGAATGGCTCAAGTGGAGCCCAGCGCAGTCGTGCCGCCGGGATGCATGGTGGGAATCACCGCAAACCCATGCTGGATACGAAGGTCCCTTGCACGCAGTTCGGGCTCCATCAAATTCCAGACCTGTCGGTGCTGATAGGAGGGCGTGGTGGGCCAGAGGTGGTGAACTAAATGGTAGTTGTGCCATTGCATCAGCAGGTCGAGCACCGGCTCGTAGCCGATACGCACCGTCGTGCCCGCCGTGAGGTTGTCATGGCTGGAGGTTGCGGTAGTAATGTGCTGCAACTGCCCGTGTTCGCCGCCATCGAGGTGAGGCAGCCAGAGAAATACAAAGCCAATCAAGGCTGTGGTGATTCGAGCGGGAATCAGCCACAGCAGGAGCACCTCGAGCCCATAACCGAAATAGGTCAATGCGCCAGCAAGCACCATAGTGACGAACGCCAGCGGCAACGTGTCTTTCAGCGTCTTGATGCCGCGCGGGTCACCGGAGCGCAGGTTGTAGACCACATAGGACAGGTCAAATGTCATCCATCGCAGCACGATGTTCCACCACGGGCCGTGGGTGTAATGGTCGGGGTCTTTGGCTTCGTTGGTAAAGCGATGGTGGATCATGTGGGAATAGCGAAAGGTGCTTAGCGAGACCTGCGGCGCAATCACCAGCAAAGCCAGGCGGCCCATCCAATCGTTGATGCGGACGTTGGACGACGCACTGCGGTGGGTGGCGTCGTGGGCTACATGAAACACCGGGTACATGAACACGATATTGAGCAGGCAGGCGCCCCACAGCGGCAGCTGATGGTGCAGTGCCAGGGTGTCGGTACCGATCACGCCGGTCAGGATAAACAGCAGCACAGCCAGCGTAGGCCAGGCAATGGGCGGAGGATTGGTCAAGCGGTACAGCTCGGCGCGCTTTTCGGGTGGAACGCTCACCGGCGATTTGGAGGACGCGTTGGAGGACATACGGGAACCGTCTCTTTCTGGCGCACCCGCCGCTGGAGCGCGGTGCTTTTATAGGGGAAACCGCATTTTCAAGAGTCCCCGCTATTCTGAAAGCTCCCCAAGTGACACATTTTCCTCATTAGGTGACAATGAGGGTTGCTGCATATTGTTCACATTCTGGTGGAGCTTAAATTGAATTGACTGAGGTGTCCGTCCCCCTGGCCTGGCGTGAAGGCATTATTCATTCGGCCTATGTGCGCATGGCCATTGCGCTGACTGAAGGGTTGGGGCTGCGCAGTCCCATCCACAAGCCCGAAGGCGGTCGGCTGATGACTTTGCTCGACGTGGTGCCTTTGCTCGAGGTTTTGGGCGTCGCGCAAAACCCCGGTCTGGGCGTGGCCTTGGGCACCATGATTCCCGCTTCGGCGCACGGCGCCATGGGGTATGCCGTGGTATCGAGCCAGACCATTGGCCACGCCCTGGACACCCTGGCGCGGTTCACGCCCATGCGCAACCGCATGTTCAGCTATGAGTGCACCCGCTTGCCGACCGAGACGGTTTTGTCCATCAAGCCCCGCATCGCGCTGGGCCCGTTTGGCGAGTTTTGCGAAATCGGGACAGCGGTGTCGGTGTTCAAAATGATTCAGTCCGTGGCGGGCGACGCGGCCGCCAGCCAGATGCGGTTTGATACCCGTTGGTCGGCTGCACTTGATTTGGGAGTGCCCATGCAGGTACGGCTGGCCCAAGCGGTGACTGCCCTGCACGTGCCGACTGAGATTTCAAACTTGGTGTTACCCACCGCCGATGCCAAGCTGTTTGCCAATGCCCGTCGCAGCTGCGAGGAAGAGTTACGCATTCTTGACGGCAGCATGGTGCAACGCTTGCGCGCACTCATGCCCGACGCCCACCAGCATTGGCCCAGCCTGAAGGAGGCGGCTGCGCAGTTTGCAATGTCCAGCCGCACCTTGATGCGGCGTTTGAGCCATGAAGGTATTACCTACCAAGCTTTGCAAGATGAGGCCAAAAGTGAGTGGGCCTGCTGGTACCTCACCAACACCTCGTTGCCCATGAGCGGCATTGCTGAAAAGCTGGGTTTTGTCGACGACACCAACTTCAGCCGGAGTTTTCGCCGCTGGAAAAACACCACACCGCTGGACTATCGCAAGGCGGCCAAAGCCTTTGCCGGCGAGGTCAAGCCGTCTTAAGGCGCGATAAACCCGGCGGCAACAAACACGGCTTGGGCGCGCGGTCCTGTCACGAAACCGATCAAATCGTTCGCGGCTGCAGCGTCGCGGGGCTGTGAGCCCGGTGTGATGACATAGGTGGTAATTTTCTGCAATGCGTCGGGCAGTGGGCCCACCAACCTGGCGCCTTTGACCGGCAGTATTTCGGTGATTTGCTGCACGCCCAGTTCAATGTCGCCGTGGGCCACGGGCTCCACGACAAAGCCGACATCGCCCAGGGTTGTTTTGGCCTTGACCTGCTCTGCGATTCCCAGCTGGTCGAGCACCGAGGCGAAGTGCTTGCCACTGGTGCCTTTGCTCGGGTCCATATAGGTCAATGACTTGGCGTTCAGCAAAGTCTGGCGCAAAGCGGCAGGTGTGGAAATGTCCGGCACCGGTGCGCCCTCTTTGATGGCAAGGCCCACGCCCACACGGCCAACCGCTTTTGCTGCCTGGGGTGCAGACCAGCCATTTTTCTCGACGTTGGCTACCACGTCCTGGCTGATGATGAGCACGTCGGGGCGTCCGCCATCGGCCAGTCGTTTCACCAAGACGCCCACCGGCGCAAATTCCACTTTGACGGTGTTGCCCGATGCCTTCTGGTAGTCCTGAATCAGGCTGGACAGCGGCGTCTGTGCCGCCCCGGCGCTCCACACGACGATGTCTGCGGCGTGGGCCACCAAGCCCAGCAGGGCAGTACAGAGGCCCATTGCCAGGTGGCGCAGGGTCGGGACATGGCTTCGATAAAACATAGGGTTCTCCGGCACAAAAAAGCAGGGTGATCAATGGATGCGCGCTTGATTATGGGGCTGTCGCAGAAGTTCCGTTTGTGCCAAACCCGCCCTCAATCTATGGGACAATTTTTAAATAACGACCCACCAGGAGACAAAACCCATGCTGAATTCACCCGTCCGCAAATTGCTTCAGGCATCCATGCTGTGGCTGATGGCCGCCCTCACGCAGACCGCAGGAGCGCAAAACGGCGCTGTGCAGGTGCAGTGGCTGGGCCAGTCCGCTATGAAAATCACGACGCCCGGCGGCAAAGTGATCGTGATTGACCCCTGGTTGATCGCCAACCCCAAGACACCACCGGAATTCAAAAAGCTCGACGCCCTTGGCAAGGTTGATCTGATTCTGGTCAGCCATGCGCACGCGGACCACATGGCCGATGCGCCCGCGCTGGCGCTGATGAACAAAGCGCCGGTGTACGCCCCTGCAGGTCTGGCCGACTCCTTCACCACGCTGGGCGTGCTGCCGCCGGAACTGGCGCCACGTTTTAACAAGGGCGGTGTGGTGCTCCCTTTCGGTGCTGATGGTGGCATCAAAATCATTGCCACCCATGCGGAGCACAGCTCGGAGTACCGCTGGAAAAACCCCGAGACCGGCAAAGACGAAATGCGCCCGGGCGGCGAGCCCCTGGGCTTCATCATTCAGCTGGAAAATGGCTTCACGATTTACCACCTGGGTGACACGGGCCTGTTTGGCGACATGAAGCTCATTGGCGATTTGTACAAACCGGACCTGATCTTCATTCCTATTGGCAGCCACTTCGTGATGCCACCGCAGGACGCGGCGTTTGCCACCCGGGAAATGATCAAGCCGAAGTTCGCGATTCCTGTGCACTACGGCACCAACGCGCTGCTGCGTGGCACTCCGAAGGAATACACCGACGCGCTGGGGCAGAGCAGCACCAAAGTGCTGTCGCTAGAGCCCGGTGGCATTGCGAAGTTCTGACAAGCCTCTTTGCTGCGAGCATCCGCGGACCATCAGTGCTGCCAGTCGTTCAGTGGCAACAAAGATCCCGCGAATTGCCCCACGTGCTCAGGCGCATGCAGGGCATAGCGGTGAAAAAATGCACGGTAGCATTTTGAAAAAATGACAGTAATTTGTTCCATGATCACCTCTGTTGAAACGATACATACCGTTTATACCGTTTATTTGGAAACTTCACAACGGGTTTACCCCTGATATACGCTCCATTACAAAAAAGTAACATCGCATCATCCCCGCACTGCGTTTAGCACCCGCCACACACCAGGTAACCCACATGATCAAAAAATTTCTCCTTGCAGTAGTCGGCTTGTTGGTTCTGCTCGTGGCAGCCGTCGCTGTCAATACGCTGCGCAAAACTTCGCACCAAATGCAAGTGCCCGCGTTGGCGCCTGTGGCGGTGGACAAAGCGGCGGCCGCTGAACGGCTGGGGCAAATTGTTCAGCTTGCAACAGTGTCCTCGCGGGACGACGCCAAGCTCAACACCGAGCAATTCCACCAGCTGCACGCGTTTTTGCAGGCCAAGTTCCCCCTGATCCACGCCAACTTGAAGCGTGAAGTCGTGGCCGACCTGAGTCTTTTGTACACCTGGCAGGGCAGCGATGCGCAAGCCCAGCCCATCATGCTGATGGCCCACCAGGACGTGGTGCCCATCGCGCCGGGCACCGAAGGCGACTGGCAAGTCGCGCCTTTCGCAGGTCAGGTGAAGGACGGTTTTGTGTGGGGCCGTGGCTCCTGGGACGACAAGGGCAACCTGATGTCACAAATGGAGGCGGTAGAGATGCTGCTGGCCAGCGGCTTCAAGCCCAAGCGCACGGTGTACCTGGCTTTTGGTGCGGACGAAGAGGTCGGCGGCTTGCGCGGTGCGGCCAAGATTGCCGCGCTCTTAGCCGAGCGCAAAGTGCACCTGGACTTTGTGATTGACGAGGGCTTGCTGGTGCTCGACGGCGTGATGCCCGGTTTGAAACAACCTGCGGCACTCATTGGCGTGGCAGAAAAAGGATACATGTCGGTGGTGCTGAAGATGTCGGCCACACCGGGCCACGCATCGATGCCACCCAAGGCGGGTACCAGTGCCATTGCCATGATGAGCGCAGCCTTGAAGCGGCTGGACGACGAACAGCTGCCGGGCGGCATTCGCGGCGTGGCGGGCGAGTTGTTTGACACCTTGGCACCCGAGATGAGCGGGTTCTCCCGCGTGGCGCTGTCCAACCTGTGGCTGTTTGGCCCGGTGGTACAAAAACAATTGGAAGGCGCGGGGAGCACCAACGCCATGCTGCGTACCACCACGGCGCTCACCATCGTGAATGCCGGTAACAAAGAAAATGTCTTGCCAGGGCGCGCGGAAGCCACGGTGAATTTCCGCATTCTGCCGGGCGATACCAAAGAGCAGGTGCTGGAGCACATGCGCAGCAAAGTGGCGCAAGCCACCGGCTCCTCATCTTTTGAGTTGATTGCATTGCCCGGCGCGGTGAATTCGTCCAAAGTGGCACCCACCAACTCGCCGCAGTACGCCATGTTGAACAAGACGATTCGCGAAGTGTTTCCGGATGCCCTGGTCGCGCCGGGCCTGATGGTGGCGGGTACTGACTCGAAGCACTACGGGCCGATCAGTGATCACATCTTCAAGTTCTCGCCGGTGCGGGCCAACGCGGAAGACCTGAAGCGCTTTCATGGGACCAACGAACGCCTGGGCGTGGACAACTACGCGGACGCCATCCGCTTTTACCACCGCCTGATCAGCGAGCTGTCAGTCGCGCCCTTGCAATGAAGTCCATCGAGCTTGGGTGTGCGGACGTACACAAGGCGGTGACGCCGTGCACCATACTGGGCATTCCACCACTACCGGAGCACCGAGCATGTTGAAGATTTGTCTGTACTTTGCCTATCTGATGCTGCTTGCCCTTCCCATGTCCAGCCACGCCACCGAAGAACCTGATTACACGGTCCTCCAGACCCTGAACAAGATTGAAATACGCCAATACGCAGGCTACGCCGTGGCGGAAGTGGTGGTGCCGGGCTCCGCGGAGGACGCTGGCAGCGCGGCATTCCCCATTCTGGCGGGCTACATCTTTGGCAAAAACAAGGGCGAGCGCAAATTGGAGATGACCGCGCCAGTCACCCAAACGGCAGTGCCCGTGAAGCTGGAAATGACGGCGCCGGTGACGCAATCGGCCGCGCCGGGTGGCTACCTGGTGCAATTTGTGCTGCCCAAAGGGGTGACCAGTGCCAACGCCCCGGTGCCCTTGGACGCCAGGGTCATGCTGAGGGATGTTGCGGGCAGTCGGGTGGCCGTCGTGCGCTATTCCGGCTTTTGGTCGGAGGAGAATTACCAGAAGCATCTGCAAGAGTTGCAAAACACCCTGGCCGCTAATGGGCTGCGCTCCGTGGGCGAGCCCGTGTATTCCCGCTACAACGCACCTTTCACCCCTTGGTTTATGCGTCGCAACGAAATTTGGTTGCATCTCCATCCAGCGCCGTAAACGGGGCCGCAAGGCCCCTTGTCTTTTTCCTTGTCATGACTCTTTTCACGCCCCTCACACTCCCTAACCACACCATCCTTCCCAATCGCATCGCCAAGGCTGCCATGGAGGAAAACATGTGCGATGCCGACCACGCACCCTCAGACGCGCTTTTGCGCCTGTACCAGGCCTGGGCGCAGGGCGGCGTGGGATTGATCTTGACAGGCAACGTCATGGTCGACCGCCGCGCCATGACCGGCCCGGGGGGCGTGGTGCTCGAAGACGACCGCCGCATGGACCGTTTCAAGCAATGGGCCCAAGTGGCGCGCAGCGGTGGCGCACAGGTGTGGATGCAAATCAGCCATCCAGGGCGGCAAATGATGGCGGCTCTGGG
>CAIWRE010000035.1 GCA_903914985.1 uncultured beta proteobacterium
GGGCATTGCCCTACTAGAAAGCATAGAAAACGACGACCCCACAGCACTCGTCGGATTGCCCTTGATCCGGCTGAGTAGCATGGTGCGTGCAGCGGGCTTGCCATTGTTGGGCGACTTGTGAGCACCGCCATTGGCCGCCTTTACCTGGTGCCAGCCCCGCTGGACTTCGGCTGCGCGCAGCAAAGTCCCTTGCAGGAGTCCATGCCCTTGGAGACGTTGCGAATCACCACTTCGCTGCAGCACTGGGTCTGCGAAAACGCCAAGTCAACACGCGCTTACCTCAAACGGGTGGGCGAGGTCTTGCCTTTGGCCACGCCGATTCAAGCGCAGACTCTGACCGAGTTGCCCCGCGAAATCCACAAGAAAGGCGATCACCAAGGCGGTTTTGACGCCCGACCACTGCTGGCCGCGGCGCTGCAGGGACACGACGTGGGGCTGGTGAGTGAGGCGGGCATGCCGGCAGTAGCCGACCCGGGCTCCTCGGTGGTGCGGGCGGCCCACCAAATGGGGATACCGGTGGTCCCACTGGTCGGGCCCGCGTCCTTGTTACTGGCATTGGCGGCAAGCGGCTTGAACGGCCAGAACTTCGCGTTTGTCGGCTACGTGCCCAGCCAGCCCGCAGAGCGGGCAGTGCGCCTGAAAGCATTGGAAAAACTGGCGCTGCAAACTCAGCAAACCCAGCTGTTTATCGAAACGCCCTACCGAAACCAGGCATTGCTTTCAACGTTGCTGCAGGTGCTGCAAGCCAGCACCCGTCTGGCCACCTCCAGCGGCCTGACGCTGCCCGGCGCCACCAACTACAGCGGCGACATCAAGACCTGGAAAGCCAGGGGCTGGGCGCTCGACAACGCCAAACCCACGGTATTTGGAATCGGGCCTTAGCGCAGTGCGGGAGCGGCCTGAATGGCTCGGGCCATCGAGTCACCCATCGCTGCGCCAAAGCGCTTCACCAAGCGTTCCGCCACATTTTCGCGACGGGTGTAATCGACGATATCAGGCGCTTTGACGATTTCACGTGCCACAAAGTCCAAGTTGCCTAAATGGTCCGCCAGACCCATATCAACGGCTTGGTCACCGGTCCAAAAAAGTCCGCTGAATGTGTCAGGTGTCTCTTTGAGCCGTTCGCCGCGGCCGGCTTTGACCGCGTCAATGAACTGCTGATGGATCTGATTCAGCATCGCCTGGGCGAAAGCCCGCTGTTTGTCCGTTTGGGGACTGAACGGATCCAGAAAACCTTTGTTCGGCCCGGCCGTCATCAGGCGGCGCTCCACACCAGCTTCTCCATCAGCCCGGTGAAACCAAAACCGTCCATCAACACTCCGATGCTGCCCACCACGCTGGCCTTGTCGACAAAAATCTGGTCGGCCGCCACAGCAATGTAATAAGCCGCCGACGCACACGTTTCTTCCACGACAACGTAAATCGGCTTTTTGTGCAAAGCTTTCAGTCGGCGAATTTCGTCGTTGACGATGCCTGCTTGCACCGGACTGCCGCCCGGAGAATTGACCAGCAGTACTACCGCCTGGGCGCCATCTTCTTCAAATGCGCTTCGCATCGAAGAGACGATCAACTCTGCGCTTGCCTCGCCACCCGAGGCGATTTCACCCTTGATCTCTACTACTGCAGTGTGGGGATGGCTGATACCGCTTTTTTGCGCGCCGCCACGGTCCACGCCAAGCCATATCAACGCCACCAAGAACACCAACCAAGCAAGCCGCAAACTGTACTTCCAACGTCGTGCGGTGCGTTGCTCCGTCAAGGTCGCCTGCATCCATTGCTCAATCGCCACGCGCTCCCAGTTTCCGCGCGGCGCATCGCCCGCGTTTTGGGTCGGGGTGCCTGCAGCGCTGGCGCTGCGAGGCTCAAGCGATGGCTCTTTGTCGTTCATATTAAAACTCGATTTGGTTCAGTTGCGGGCCAGTATGCCAGTGCACCACGCCGTCGTGTTCGCTCAGGTCAATTTTAATCAAGGCGTGGCGACATGGCCCGGACATGCAGCGTCCGGTGGTGGGCTCGTACAGCGCGCCGTGGGTCGCACATATGATCCATTGCCCGCTGTCATCAAAAAATCGGTTGGGCTGGTAGTCCATCTCCATCGCCACATGGGCGCAGCGGTTCAGATAAGCCTGCACCTGCCCTTCAAAACGAATGGCAAACGCCCAGCAGCTGAGACCCTGGTACACCACATCAAACGGCACAGCCAGGCCGCTATCGACCAAATCACTGGATTTGCACAAGGCAATGCGTTGAATTTCAGTATTCACGGCAAGACCTCAAGCGTTCTCTTGCATCCATTGGTGCAGCTCCACCGCAGAATGGGCCACAAACAAAGGATTCAATGCGTTCAAGGCGCTCACGTCGTGCGCGCCGTAGCTCACACCCACTGAAGCGCAACCGGCGTTGAGCGCCATCTGCAAATCGTGCGTGGTGTCCCC
>CAIWRE010000036.1 GCA_903914985.1 uncultured beta proteobacterium
CACCTTCCCGGCCGACCAGTACGTGTTCATGGCCACATCACAAGGCATTGTCAAAAAGACGCCGCTGGACGACTTCAGCAATCCGCGCAAGGTCGGCATCATTGCCGTCAACCTGGACGAAGGCGACTTCTTGATTGGCGCGGCCATCACTGATGGCAACCACGACGTGATGCTGTTCTCGGATGGCGGCAAGGCGGTGCGCTTTAACGAGGAAGATGTGACTGCGCACGGTCGCCAGTCGCGCGGCGTCAAGGGCATGAACCTCGAAGAAGGCCAAAGCGTGATTGCCATGCTGGTGGCCGAGGACGAGCTGCAAAGCGTGCTCACTGCCACCGAAAACGGCTACGGCAAGCGCACCAACATCACCGAATACACGCGTCACATACGCGGCGGCAAGGGAATGATTGCGATCCAGCAAACCGAGCGCAATGGCAAGGTCGTGGCAGCCACTTTGGTACATGCCGAAGATGAGATCATGCTGATCACCGACCGCGGTGTGTTGGTCCGAACCCGGGTCAGCGAGGTCCGCGAACTCGGACGTGCCACCCAGGGTGTCAAGCTGATTGGTCTGGACGAAGGTTCCAGTCTTAGCGGCCTGCAGCGCATTGTGGAAAACGACGCCAATGCATCGGAGTCCAGTGAAGCGCCCGAATCCGGCACTGACGGCGACACCCCCACCGACGCCTGAGCCCGGCCCCCAGCGTGACCCGACCCTATAACTTTTCGGCCGGTCCGGCCACCATGCCGCAAGAGGTGCTGGAGCAAGCGGCCCGCGAGATGTTGGACTGGCCCGATGCCAGCGGCAAGCGCTGCGGCATGGGGGTGATGGAGATGAGCCACCGGGGCAAGGAGTTCATGGCGATTTGCGCCCATGCCGAGGCCACACTGCGAACACTGCTGGCGGTGCCGCAGCACTTCAAAATTCTGTTCATGCAAGGTGGTGGCCTGGCCGAAAACGCCATCGTCCCCTTGAACCTGAGCGCCCTGCGTGCGACTGCCGGACAGCAAGGCCAGACCGACTTTGTGCTCACCGGCAGCTGGAGCCAGAAGTCCCACCAGGAAGCAGCCAAGTACAGCAGCACCCATGTTGCTGCCAGCGGGCAAACCGATGGCTTTGTGGACATACCCGTCACCTCAACCTGGAATGTGCGCGCCGGTGCGAGCTATGTGCATATTTGCAGCAATGAGACGATTCATGGCGTGGAATACCACACTCTGCCCGACCTGAAAGGACTGGGCTCGGACGCTGCGCTGGTGGTGGATTTTTCTTCGCAGGTCGCGTCCCGCCCCGTGGAATGGAGCCGCGTGGGCCTGGCCTTTGGCGGCGCACAAAAAAACCTGGGGCCCGCAGGCCTGACGCTGGTGGTGGTGCGCGAGGACTTGTTGGGCCACGCCCTGGCCATCTGCCCCAGCGCCTTCAATTACCACACCGTGGCGGCCAACGGCTCCATGTACAACACGCCGCCCACTTACGCGATTTACATGGCCGGTCTGGTGTTCGACTGGCTGCAGCGCCAGGGTGGCATTGCGGCCATTGAGGCGCAAAACACCGCCAAGGCGCAGCTGCTGTACCGGGCGATTGACGGGTCCAGCCTGTACTACAACCGCGTGTCACACGTCTGCCGCTCACGCATGAACGTGCCCTTTTTTCTGCGCAACGAATCCTTGAACGATGCGTTCTTGCTAGGTGCCGCCAGCGCGGGCTTGCTGCAACTCAAGGGGCACAAATCGGTGGGCGGTATGCGCGCGAGTTTGTACAACGCCATGCCGCTGGCCGGTGTGCAGGCGCTGGTGGATTACATGCAAGCCTTCGAGCGCACCCACGGCTGAACCGTGAAACAGGAAACTTTGATGAGCAAAAC
>CAIWRE010000037.1 GCA_903914985.1 uncultured beta proteobacterium
AATTCGTCGGACGACAAGTTCATGGACAGCCAATCCTGAACCGATCGGGGATGGGCCATGGTTTGTGCGTAATTGGTGGTGCTCAGGCTTTGCGGGCTTGCGACAGTTTTGCCAGCTACACCGGTTAGCACGGTCCCGCTGTTGTCGAGGTAAATGTTGAGCGTATTGAAATTGTCTTGTCTCAATGCACGCGCTTGCGCAGCGTCGGCCGGCGAAACGATTTGCAGGCCGGCATAACTCACCAGTTTGTAGCTCGGCACGGGCCCGGTGTCGGTGAGCGACGGCGGGACGATGATCGGAATGGACGCCGTATTCATCCCCGCAGCAGCGGCGATCGATGCCGCGAGGTCTTGTGCTGTGCCAGGCGCAGCGGCGGCGGGGGATTCGGAGGAGGTCGCAGTGCCTTCGGCCGTATCGCCGCTGCCCGATGGCGCTCCAGCATCATTCAATGTGGCGCTGGGGCCGGACTTGACCACTGCTTTTTTGCCCGGCGCGTTGGACGCCAGCAGCATGAGCGACACAGGTGGGGTGATTTTTTGCGGGAACTGGCCGGCACGCACCTGGACGGCTTCGCCTGCGTTGCTCAGCAGGGTGATGGTCTTGCCGGAGTTGTCCGTGGCGCTGACACTGTGCTGGCCGGTGATGGTGTAGTTGACCGTGGTGTTGTCGGCGGCGACGTTGGTGACATTGCCGGTGCCACGGATGCCGATGGTTGCCGTCGGCGTTTGGAACTTCACGGCGCCGGGCATGGATTTACCCAGATCGCCGGTGAAAGACTTGAATGTTCCTTCTTTGAGTGCAATCACCACCTCGTTACTGCTGTCGCCTTTGCTGACGACACGATAGCGCTGAATTTCCAGAATGCTGGACGGCCGCAGACTCACGAACGCGCCATCTTTCATCCGGAAATGTGCAGTACCACTTTCGTGGCTTTCCAGCCGGTCGCCTTCAAAAATCTCATTGCCGCGCGCCAATTTGACGGCTTCGGTAGCGCGCTTCGCGAACACTTCACCAATGACGAACTCGACTTTGCCCGCAGCAATGGCCTGAGCAGATGCCAGACCGTGTACACAGGCAATCAGCAGAAGCAACAGTATTTTTTTCCAAGCGAGCAGGCAATCACTCATCTGAAATCCCTCCGGATGAATACGCTGATTTCGCGCCGTTGAAACTCAAACAAGGGGATATTGGAACTGTTTTGCGAGAGCATCCACTGGCCCTTGAGAGTCCAGCCTGCGCTCAGGCCGAATTGGGCGCCAAGGACTCCGTCACTCAGGGTGTCTTTGCCGAATTCAACGTTTTGCTGGCCACGTCCAAAACTGGCACTGTCGCTCCGCATCGTCCATCCCACCCCAAAAAAGAAATCAATGCCTTGCGGTCCATTGGTTTGTGCGAACACGCGAAAGCCCTGTGTGACTTTGCCGGGGTTGTAGGTTTCCAATGGTGCCAACGCCTGGTCTGTGGCGTATTGGAAAGTGGTGATGAAGAACTGTCGGTCATTGTGCGGGTTTTTCCACAGAACGCTGGCGCCAAGTTGTTGTTGCTCCGTCTCCTGGGCCCTGAATTGGGGGACTTCGGTTCGGGAATAAGTGGCAGAGAAGGAGGGCAACATCGCACCACTGAGCGTGGGCCGGTATTCCGCCAGGATTCCCCACGACTGCTTGTTGTTGGTCATCGTGGGCTCCGATGTGGACTGGCCCGCTTGAAAAAATTGAACCAGGTTGGCGCTTATTCGCAGGCTCGCGTCTGCCTGCTCCCACACCGATCCGCCGGCCAGACCCAGACTCGTGGCATTGAACGCCTGGGAACTGTCGTAGTAATTGCGGCGCTGCAAATCGGCATTGGCATAAAAACTTTGGCCCGGTTGGTATCGGTACGACCATTGCAATCCCGCATTCACTCCTTGAAAAAGTGCGGACTGCAGGACAGCGTTTCCGTTGGGGGGCGATGCCTCCATTCCGAGGTCGCGAAACACCGGGTAGGTGTTGAGCAATGCGGTTTGATAGCCTTCGATGGAGTTGATGGCCGACGACACGTTGGAGTCATGGCCTATTTGGTACTCCAGGTAGCCGGTTGTGTACTGCTTTTGCTTCGATTGGGTGGCGTCAATCTGCGCCAGAAGTTGCTGGATATTGCCTTTCAAGGACTCCGTCAAATCGAGCTCGAGTGCACGCTTGCACTCTGTTTTGGCGAGGTCATAGGCGCCCAACGCATACAGGGCGCGCGCGGAATGGATGCGCGCGCCCGCGTGGCTCGGGTTGATGGAGAGCACGCGGTCAAAGGCCACCAGTGCCTCTTGGTACCGCCGGTTGAGCAAGGCGCTGTAGCCGAAAAGAAAGCTGAACTCCACATCATCAACCATCTCGTCGGCCAAAGGCGCGAGTTGATCGTACGCGGCCTCGGCCTGGTGAGACTTGAGAAGCTCACGTGCAGCGTCTAAATCTGCGGCACGTACCGCGGGCGAACATTGAAGAATGACGAAAACCGCCAAGACCAGCGGTTTGAAGGACCTTGCCCAAGATCTTGGTTGAAGGATCGCGCGTGTCAGCATGAAGGCGTGGGTGAGTCCAATGGGAAGGTGAGTTGCCGATGCAAGTTTAGAGCGCGCTCGCTACCGATTGTCACCTCCCTGGACCCGCCTTAACCCGCCTTGGCAGGCTCCGACGCTTTAGGCTTGTTTGCGGGCGCCGCAGGGGTTGCCGGTGTTGGTGCTGGCGTTGCCGGCTTCGGTGGTGGCAAAACAATCGCTGGCGCCGGAGGAGGGGGCACAGGCTTGGCGATCGGCGCGGGTGCAGGTGCTGGAGCTGGAGCTGGAGCTGGAGCTGGAGCTGGAGCTGGAGCTGGAGCTGGAGCTGGAGCTGGAGCTGGAGCTGGAGCAGGAGCAGGAGCTGGAGCA
>CAIWRE010000038.1 GCA_903914985.1 uncultured beta proteobacterium
ATATTTGGCGGCGACTAGAATTCCACCACCTCATTAGGAGAACATCATGGGTTTGTCTACCACGCATCTGATCATATTTTTGGTCATCATCGTTGTGATCTTCGGCACCAAAAAGTTGCGCAATATCGGCGCCGATTTGGGCGGCGCGGTCAAGGGCTTTAAGGACGGCATGAAAGACGGTGGCGAAAAGCCCGCTGAAGCTGCTGCGCCCGCGCAACAAGTCGCCGCGAATTCGGCGACCGCCAAAGAGACCATCGACGTCGAAGCCAAAGCCAAGCACTAAGCGTGATGGCTGTGGGCAGTAACGCTTCTCATTAGGGTTTCCTGTGTTTGATATTGGCGTTACCAAACTTGCGATCGTCGGCGGTATTGCGCTTATCGTTATTGGCCCCGAAAAGCTCCCGGCGGTTGCCAAGACGCTGGGCACCTTGCTTGGACGGGCGCGTCGCTATGTGGCGGATGTGAAAGAGGAGGTCAATCGTTCGATGGACCTCGAAGAGCTGCGCAAAATGCGTGACACGGTCGAATCGGCGGCGCAAGCAGTAGAGACATCGATCCAAACCAGTGCCGACGAAGTGCAGAAAACCTGGTCGGCTGCGACTTACGCGGGCCAAGAGGCAGTTTCCCTGCCGTATTACTCCGTCCACACGGTGCCCAAAAAGCGCTGGCGCGCCAAAATCAGCGCCACCCCGAACTGGTACAAAGCCCGGTCGGGTACCCGGACCAAGGCACTCTCCGGTGCAGCACGTGTGGCACGCTTTCGGCCCCCTAAAGTGACGCCATGACCGATTCAAGTTCCAAAGAAGACGAACTCGCCGGAACCGAACAGCCGTTTATCCAGCACCTGTTTGAACTGCGCGACCGCTTGCTACGCGCCATCTACGGCATTGCAGCGATTTTTGCCGTGCTGGTGTTTTACCCCGGCCCCTCACAGCTGTACGACCTCTTGGCCATGCCCCTGGTGCGTGCGCTGCCGGAGGGCTCCAAAATGATTGCTGTGGGCGTGGTCTCACCTTTCTTGGTACCGATCAAAGTCTCGGTGATGGCTGCAATTGCCCTGTCATTGCCTTGGATTCTTTACCAAATCTGGGCGTTCGTGGCCCCGGGCCTCTACAAGCATGAGAAAAAGCTGGTGCTGCCACTGGTGGCTGCCAGCACGGTGCTGTTTTATGCGGGTGCCGCTTTCTGCTACTTTTTTGTCTTTGGCCAGGCTTTTCCCGCCATCCAGAAAATGGCGCCGGCCTCTGTGGCTGTGAGTCCGGACATAGAGGCTTATCTCGACTTTGTGATCACCATGTTCATCGCTTTTGGCGTTGCCTTTGAAGTGCCGATTGTGGTGGTGATATTGGCCCGGATGAAAGTCGTCACCGTAGAGCAACTCAAGGCATTTCGAACCTATTTCATCGTGGCCGCTGCCGCAGCGGCAGGCTTGGTGACGCCGCCCGACCCCGTGTCCATGCTGGCGCTGCTTATTCCCATGTGCCTTTTGTATGAAGTGGGAATTTGGGCGGCCCAGTTATTTATTCGCCACACCCAGTCACCCGAGGCAGAAGCTGAAGCGGCGCAGCCCTGAGACCAGCGCTGGCCTAGCGGTTGGATTTTTGCGGGCGGGGCCGCAGACCCGGCGTGATGGCAAGTTGCAGCACTTGCTTTTTTCGTTGTACTGAAAATTGCGCTGCAGTGCCCGGCTTGAGCGCAGCCACCTGGGCCAACAACTGGCTGACATCGTCCACCGGGGTTCCTGCGATCGCCACGATCACATCGCCAGGTACAAGGCCGGCTTTGGCAGCCGGGCCCCCCTGCAAAACACCGGTAATGATGACGCCGCCGGGCGCTGCGACGCCAAATGTCTCGCGCAGTTCGGGCGACAGGTCATTGGGCTCCACGCCGATCCAGCCGCGGGTAACCTGGCCGTCTTTCACAATCGCCTCTAAGACCTGTTTGGCCGTTGCTATTGGAATCGCAAAGCCGATTCCGAGGCTGCCGCCCGAGCGCGAATAAATCGCAGTGTTGATGCCTAGCAGGTTGCCATTGGCGTCTACCAACGCGCCGCCGGAGTTGCCTGGATTGATGGCCGCATCGGTTTGGATAAAGTTCTCGAAGGTGTTAATACCCAGTTGGTTACGCCCCAGCGCGCTCACTATGCCGGCCGTCACCGTCTGGCCCACGCCGAAGGGGTTGCCAATGGCCAGCACCTGGTCGCCCACTTGCAGGTTGTCCGAGTCGCCCAGCACGATCACGGGCAGCCGGTCGAGTTCAATTTTTAGAACCGCCAGGTCGCTATCGGGGTCGGTGCCTATGACTTTGGCACGTGCGCGGCGATGGTCGTTCAGTATCACTTCTATCCGGTCTGCGCCTTCGACCACGTGGTTATTGGTCAGAACATAGCCATTGGCGCTGACGATGACGCCGCTGCCCATGCCGGAGGCACCGTCCGACTCGCTGTCAGGCTCGCCATTGAAAAAGCCAGGCCAGGGCTCGGGCAGCCGGGGATGGTGCTTGTTGTCATGGCTCACATTGATGCTGACCACCGCCTTGGATGCTGTCTGCGCCGCCAGGCGAAAGCTGCCCGGCGGCACTTCACCGCCGCGAGGCGCCGGGGCCTGCAGCAACGCCAAGGTGGTATCGCCGCGCGTCGCGATCCAGCCGGGTTTGAGCGTTGAGATGACGAAATATGCCGCCAGCAGCACCGTGGCGCTTTGCGAAAAAAGGAGCCAAACACGCTTCATGAACGAACAATCCTTGCAGGAGTGCGCGCGGAACGCGCAGTTAGGTCAAATTGTAGGACGCGCACCCGCCGCAAGCACAATGCCAGGTTACCAATGACGCCCGCCCATAATCCGTCTACAACCATGATTCACCACACCGCACTCCTGAGCACCCTGGACTCCATGCTGGAGCCCGCACGATTCAAAGACTACTGCCCCAATGGCCTGCAGGTGGAAGGGCGCCGCCCGGTGCGCCACCTGGTCAGCGGGGTGACCGCCAGTTTGGCCCTGATTGAGGCTGCTATCGCACAAGATGCCGACGCCATCCTGGTCCACCATGGTCTGTTTTGGCGTGGCCATGCGGGGCCGGTGACCGGCTGGATGCGCAACCGGCTGGCGCTGCTGCTGGCACACGATATTCATCTTCTGGCCTACCACCTGCCGCTGGATGCTCATGAACAGTGGGGCAACAACGCGCAATTGGGACTTCGTTTGGGGCTGGAGGCTGGAGATCGGTTTGGCGAGCAGCAATTGGGCTATTTGGGTAAACCGTCCAGTGGCTCCTTCGGCGGTGCCCGCGCGCTGGCAAGTCACGTGGAGTCTGTGCTGGGTCGTTCCGTGGTGTTGGTCGAGGGCAAGCAAGGTCCTGTGACGCGCATAGCCTGGTGCACAGGTGGCGCTCAGGGGTACTTCGAAGCGGCCATTGCCGCCGGGGCGGAGGCCTTTATTACCGGCGAAATTTCGGAGCCTCAAGCCCATTACGCCCGGGAATGCGGTGTCTCGTATATTGCCTGCGGCCACCACGCCAGCGAACGCTACGGGGTGCAGGCTGTATCGCAGCAAGTCGCCGCCGAGTTGGGCTTGCGCCACACGTTTATTGATATCGACAACCCTGCCTGAATGCCGCTGCACAGGCGTCACACCCTTCCTCATGACCGAATCGTTATCCGCTGCCCCGGACTTGCCCATCGCCATCACCTTGGGCGACGCTGCGGGCATTGGCCCTGAAATCATCGCCAAGGCATTTTTGTTGCAGTCGCCGGCCATGCGAAATTGCTTTGTCGCAGGCGACGTGGCGGCTATGCGCAACGCTATCCGGTTGGTGACACCGCCCCGGGGAGTGCTTTGGCCGGTGGTGCAAATCGAAAATGCCAGCGAAGTGTCCGGACTACCGCTACGTTGTGTCCCGGTATTGCAGATGGGCGCCCCCTTGGGAGCGGTGGCGATGGGGCAGGTGAGTGCCGTGACGGGTGAATTTGCCGGCCGCTGTGTGGATTGGGCTGCTCGGCAAGCGCTGCAGGGCCATATTGCCGCCTTGGTAACTGCGCCCTTGCACAAAGAGGCCCTGCACGCGGCGGGCGCGCCCTATAGCCGCTACCCGGGTCACACCGAAATGCTGCAGGCGATCGCCGCAGAGCACCTTCACACCTCCGTGCACAAACTGCCAGTGCGCATGATGCTGGCCAACGAAGAGTTGCGCACGGTACTGGTGAGCATCCACATGTCTTTGCGCGACGCGCTGCAAGCAGTGACTTTTGACAATGTGCTGCAATCGCTGCTGATCACCAACGCTGCATTGAAGGCAGTGCTCGGGCATTCGCCACGGATTGCGGTGGCGGGGCTTAACCCCCACGCGGGCGAGGGCGGCCTCTTTGGTAGCGAGGAAATTGAGACCATTGCCCCCGCCATAGCCGCTGCGCGAGCCCAGGGTTGTGATGTGAGCGGCCCCTGGGCGCCGGACACCGTGTTCATGCGCGCCCGTGCTCGTGCAGGGTCAGAGCCCGAATTTGACGTGGTGTTGGCCATGTACCACGACCAGGGCTTGATTCCGGTCAAATATCTGGGCGTGGAGCAAGGCGTCAATGTCACCCTGGGCCTGCCGCTGGTGCGAACCAGCCCCGACCATGGCACGGCATTTGACATCGCCGGGCAGGGCCGCGCGGATCCTGCCAGCCTGATTGCGGCACTGCGTATGGCGCACCAATTGGCTGGTTCGGCGGTCAGCTACAATGTAGGGCTTCCCAAGTAGTGATTTTTCCTGAGGATTCTCATGAGCGACACCCTCGTCGGCAGTAAGCCGAACGACCCCAGCAAGCGCACCTGGATCATTGCATCTTCCTGCGTTGGCCTCGCAGGCGCAGCCGCTACGGCTGTGCCTTTTGTCAGCACTTTCCAGCCCTCCGAGCGTGCAAAAGCAGCCGGCGCGGCGGTGGAAGTCGATATTTCCGCCATCAAACCCGGTGAAAAAATCACCGTGGAGTGGCGCGGCAAGCCCGTGTG
The DNA here is from genome assembly GCA_903914985.1 of uncultured beta proteobacterium. Lineage (GTDB taxonomy): Bacteria > Pseudomonadota > Gammaproteobacteria > Burkholderiales > Burkholderiaceae_C > Allorhodoferax. The sequence continues at coordinate 4,989 of CAIWRE010000038.1, forward strand.
GGTGGTGCGTCGTACGCCTGAGCAGCTGGCTGCCTTGCCAAATCTGGATGGCGCGTTGGCGGACCCCCAGTCCAAGCGCAAGCCCGATGAACTCACGCCCGCATATGCGCGCAACGAAGGTCGCTCGATCAAGCCCGAGTTTTTCGTTGCCGTAGGCATTTGCACCCACCTGGGCTGCTCGCCCTCGGACAAATTCCAGAGCGGTCCCCAGGCTTCGCTGCCGGATGACTGGAAGGGTGGATTCTTGTGCCCATGCCACGGCTCGACTTTTGACATGGCCGGTCGCGTGTTCAAAAACAAGCCCGCGCCCGACAACCTCGAAATTCCGCCACATATGTATCTTTCCGACAGCCGTTTGCTGATCGGTGAAGACACCAAGGCCTGATCGCCGCCTCCGGAGCACACCATGGCTGAAATGAAAGAAATCTCTCCCAACGCGCCTGCGGGCGCCAAGCTGCTGAACTGGGTCGACAACCGCTTTCCCTTGAGCAAGCTGTACAACGACCATTTGGGTCAGTACTACGCCCCCAAGAACTTTAACTTTTTCTACATCTTCGGCGGCCTGTCGATGCTGGTGCTGGTGATTCAGATTCTCACCGGCATTTTCCTGGTGATGCATTACAAGCCCGATGCTGCATTGGCGTTTGGCTCGGTCGAATACATCATGCGCGATG
>CAIWRE010000039.1 GCA_903914985.1 uncultured beta proteobacterium
CACAAGAAGGTTGAGTTAATACTATGGCTATCGAACTCACACTATCCATCAACAAGCCCGACGCAGAGGACAAGAACGTGATCGGTCAGATCTACGCCCGCTTCGAAGCTGCCGGCCTCAAAGTGGTGGCTGCTCGCATGGCGCACCTGTCGCGCGGCGAAGCCGAAGCGTTCTACGCGGTGCACAAAGCACGTCCTTTCTTTAAAGACCTCGTGGACTTTATGGTTTCCGGGCCCGTCATGATCCAAGCGCTGGAAGGCGAAAACGCCATCCTGAAAAACCGCGACCTGATGGGCGCTACCGACCCCAAGAAGGCCGCCCCCGGCACCATCCGCGCTGATTTTGCTGACAGCATCGACGCCAACGCAGTGCATGGCTCCGACGCTGCTGAAACCGCGGCCGTGGAAATTGCCTTCTTCTTTGCCGGCATGAACGTGTATTCGCGTTAACTCGCACTATGGCGGCCAACCTTCTCGACTATGACCTCGAGGGCTTGGCCCTATTTTGCGAGCGTCTGGGCGAGAAGCGTTTTCGCGCCGTCCAGTTGTTTCGCTGGATTCATCAAAAAGGTGCGTCAGACTTTGACGCCATGACCGATCTGGCCAAGTCTTTGCGCGAAAAGCTCAAGACTTGCGCCCACATCCTGCCCCTGCGCGTGCTCTCGCAGCACGAATCCACCGACGGCACCATCAAATGGCTGTTTGACGTGGGTGGCAATGACGCCGTGGAGGCTGTATTTATTCCCGAGTCCGACCGTGGCACGCTGTGCATCTCGTCACAGGCCGGCTGCGCCGTCGGATGCCGCTTTTGCGCCACAGGACACCAGGGCTTTAGCCGCAACCTGACGGCCGGCGAGATCGTTTCGCAACTGTGGTTTGCTGAGCATTTTTTGCGCAAGCACCTGGGCCGGGACGAGCGCATCATCTCCAACGTCGTCATGATGGGCATGGGCGAGCCCCTGCAAAACTACACTGAGCTGGTGCCCGCGCTCAAGGTGATGCTCGACGACCACGCCTACGGCCTGTCGCGCCGCCGCGTCACCGTATCGACCTCGGGCATGGTGCCGATGATGGACCGCATGGGCCAGGATTGCCCGGTGGCTTTGGCTGTGTCTTTGCACGCCCCCAACGATGCGCTGCGCGAGAGCCTGGTGCCCTTGAATAAAAAATACCCGATCGAAGCACTGATGCAAGCTTGCGTTCGCTACCTTGCGGTGGCGCCGCGCGACTTCATTACCTTTGAGTACTGCATGCTCGACGGTGTCAACGACACGCCTGAGTTGGCAGCACAGTTGGTGGAGCTGTTGCGCAGCGCGGGCGGCAACCTGCACTGGTGCAAGGTCAACCTGATTCCCTTTAACCCGTTTGCAGCGTCGGGCCTCTTGCGCTCCTCCAACGCCCGGGTGCAGGCGTTCTCCGAGGTGCTCAGCCGGGCTGGTGTGGTCACCACGGTGCGCAAAACCCGGGGTGACGATATTGCTGCTGCCTGCGGGCAATTGGCAGGCGAAGTGCAGGACCGCACTAGCGTGGTGGTGCGCATCCACAAGCAGCGCAGTGCCGAGGGCAAAGTGAATGCAAGCCCCGTCGCGACGGAGGTGCATTGACATGGGCCGTCGACTGGTTTCTGCGAGCCTTCTGCGTGTGTCGATTGCCACTTGCGTGGCACTCCTGGTCGCCTGCGCAGGCGTTCCGTCCCGCGACGATAAATCTGACCTGCTAACCGCCTCAGACGAAACCGAAGCGCACAAACGGGCCCGCGTCCGCTTGGAATTGGCGGTGAACTACTTCAGCGAAGGCAAGACCGAAATCGCGCTGGACGAGCTCAAGCGTTCCATTGCAGTGGACCCCACGCTGTTTGAAGCGCACAACCTGCGTGGCCTGATTTACCTGCGCATGAACGAGTATTCATTGGCAGAAGACGGCTTTCGCCAGGCGCTGGTCTTGAACCCCAAAGCCGCCACGGTGCAGCACAACTACGGTCTGCTGCTGTGCCAACAGGGGCGCACAGCCGAGGCCGTGGAGAAATTCGGTGCCGCGTTGGCCAATCCCACTTACAACGAGCGGGCCAAGACCTGGATGTTGCAGGGCCTCTGCCAGGCCAAATCAGGCCAAACGCAGGCCGCGGAAACCAGTTTGTTGAACGCGTACCAGCTCGACCCGGGCAACCCCGTGGTGGTGTTTAACCTGGCGACGGGTTTCTTCCAACGCGGGGAGTACACCCAGGCCCAGCGCTACCTCGGCCCCCTGAACGGCTCAGCGTTGGCCAATGCCGAGTCCTTGTGGCTGGGGGTCAAAATTGCCGATAAGACGGGAGATGCAGGGGCACTGCGCAGCTTAGGGCTGACCTTGCAGCAGCGCTTTCCTTCCTCCAAGCAAGCACTATGGTGGGAGAGGAGGTCATTCCATGAGTGACATCGAGCCCGGCACCCTGTTGCACGCGGACAGTGGGGAGCCCGCCGGTCCGGTTGCCGGTTCGCCTGTATCGAGTCCCACGGCCGGGCAAATGCTCCGGCAAGCGCGCCTGCGATCGGGCCTGACACTTGAGGAACTCGGTGCCCGGGTCAAAGTCACCATCGCGCGCCTGGATGCGTTAGAGGATGACCGGCTTGACGCCTGGCCCAACATTAATTTAATGCGTGCCGCCGCATCCAGCGTGTGCCGCCATGTGCAGTTGGACCCTTCGGTCATTCTTGATCGTTTGCCCAAGGCTGAAAAAATGCAGATTACGGTGGCGGGGCCGCAGGCCAACGTCGGTTTTCCGCACCGCGGTGGATTTACCTTGCGCCGTGCTGAGGGTACGGGACGTTCGACGCTGCCGCTGATCTTGGCGACTTTTTTACTGATTGCAGCGCTCATTTATCTTGGCCCCACGCTCGCGGACCTGGCGAATCAACTCCTTGCGCGCGATGTGCCAATGGCAGTGCCCACTGTCGCAGGGTCTGTCACTGACCCGGTACTGCCTCCAGACGCCGGTCCGACGGACACCCGGGTCGGCCTCGTGGCTACTGAACCGGTGGCATCCGCGCCGATTGCGGCTGGCGTTTCTGCATCAAACCCGCCGGCCCCAGTGGCACCCCAAGAACCTCTGGTCGTAATCAAGGCCAAGGGCCTGACCTGGATTGCCGTCAGCGACGCCAAGGGCGTAACGCTGCTGCGCAAAACGCTTTCTGCTGGCGAAACAGCCAGTGCCAGCGGCGCCTTGCCGCTGTGGGTCGTGGTGGGGCGGGCAGAAAATGCAGAGGTTTTGGTGCGCGGCGCGGCCGTGGTGCTTGAGCCATCGGTTCCGGATAACGTTGCCAGATTCAAGGTGCAGTGATGTCAATGCAAGAAGGTTTGAACTCCAATGGTGTGGCCACACGCAAGGGCCTGCAGGCTCGTGTGGTCTGGGGCGGCAATGTCGTTACGTTGGGCGGCGGTGCGCCGGTGCGCATTCAGTCCATGACCAACACCGACACCGTGGACGCCGTGGGTACCGCGATACAGGTCAAGGAACTGGCCCAGGCGGGCTCCGAGATGGTGCGTATTACCGTGAACACGCCGGAGGCGGCGCAGGCTGTGCCCTATATCCGGGAGCAGCTTGACCGCATGGGCATTGATGTGCCCTTGATCGGAGACTTTCATTTCAATGGCCACCGTTTGCTGACCGACTATCCCGATTGTGCGCAGGCGCTGTCCAAATACCGGATCAACCCCGGCAACGTCGGCAAGGGAGACAAAAAAGACCGTCAATTCGGCCAAATGATCGAAGCTGCGCTGCGTTGGGACAAGCCGGTGCGCATTGGCGTGAACTGGGGCAGCCTGGACCAGGAACTGCTGGCCGGTCTTATGGACAGCAACGCCCGCGCGGCGCAACCGCTATCCGTCAAGCAGGTGATGTACCAGGCATTGATCAGTTCTGCAGTGGATTCGGCCGAGTTGGCGCAATCCATGGGCATGCAGGCGAGCCAAATTATCATTTCCTGCAAGGTCAGCGGTGTGCAGGATCTGATTGCTGTCTATCGCGATCTGGGTCGCAACACCCGCTATCCATTGCACTTGGGACTGACCGAAGCCGGTATGGGCACTAAAGGAACGGTGGCGTCTGCGGCGGCCCTCTCTGTGTTGCTGCAAGAGGGCATTGGCGACACGATTCGCGTGTCCTTGACGCCCGCACCCGGCGAATCGCGCAACCAGGAAGTCGTCGTTGCCGCAGAAATTTTGCAGGCGCTGGGGCTGCGGTCCTTTGTGCCCAGCGTGACGGCTTGCCCGGGCTGCGGCCGCACGACCAGCACCACGTTTCAAGAACTCACGCAACAGATTGACAATTTTTTACGCGATCAAATGCCGGTTTGGCGCGTCAAGTACCCGGGCGTGGAGGGTATGAAGGTCGCTGTGATGGGTTGCATCGTGAACGGTCCTGGCGAGAGCAAGCACGCCGATATTGGCATCAGCTTGCCCGGCACCGGCGAGGCGCCTGCCGCGCCGGTCTACATCGACGGCGAGAAGCGCATGACCTTGCGTGGCGACGCTATTGCCACCGAATTCCAGGCGGTGGTGGAAAACTACATCCAACAACGGTTTGGTGCGGCTAAAGCGCAGCCATCCCTCTGATTTTTATGACCGAATCGAACGTGCCGCGCAAGGCGGAAAAACTCATGGCTGTGAAAGGCATGAACGACCTGTTGCCGCCCGACTCGGCGCGCTGGGAAGCACTGGAGGAGCGTGTGCGTGCCCTGATGCGCCGCTATGCCTACGAGAACATCCGCACACCCATCGTCGAACCCACAGCGCTTTTTGTGCGGGGTCTGGGCGAAGTGACTGACATCGTTGAAAAAGAGATGTACTCCTTTGAAGACCGTCTCAACGGCGAACAGCTGACACTGCGCCCCGAGAACACGGCAGGCGTGGTGCGTGCAGTGGTGGAGCACACCTTGCTCTACAACGGTGGCAAGCGTTTGTATTACTTTGGTCCGATGTTCCGCCACGAACGCCCCCAACGCGGGCGCTACCGCCAGTTCCACCAGGTCGGTGCCGAAGCGCTGGGCTTTGCCGGGCCTGAACTGGACGCCGAGCTCATTTTGATGGCTGACGCGCTGTGGAAAGAGCTCGGCCTGCAAGGCGTCGAGTTGCAAATGAACAGCCTGGGCCAGCCCGAAGAGCGCAATTTGCACCGCGCGGCCTTGATCGCGCACTTTGAGGCCCATGTGGAGGTGCTCGATGCCGAGTCGCGCCGCCGTCTGCACCTCAATCCACTGCGCTTGCTCGACAGCAAGAACCCCGACATGCAGCCGGTGATTGAATCTGCACCCAAGCTGCTGGATTTTTTGGGTAATGCGTCCCGCGCCCACTTGGATGCCGTGTTGGCGATATTGGATGCCAATCAGGTGTCCTACACCATGAACCCGCGCCTGGTGCGTGGCATGGATTACTACAACCTCACAGTCTTTGAGTTTGTGACCACCCAGCTCGGCTCGCAGGGCACGATTTGCGGCGGCGGCCGTTACGACTACCTGGTGGAGCAAATCGGCGGCAAGCCAGCTCCTGCCGTGGGCTGGGCCATAGGCATAGAGCGTGTACTTGAGCTTCTGAAAGCCCAGGAGGGCGCTCTGGCGGCTCCCGCGCTGGATGCCTACGCTATCGTGCCGGACGCAGCGGCTTTGCCCCAGGTTGCGGCATGCTTGCAGCGTCTTCGTAGCAAAGGCGTGTCGGTGTTGATGCACGCCAGTGGTGACGCCGGCATGGCCAGTATGAAAAACCAGTTCAAGCGCGCCGACAGCTCCGGTGCGCGCTATGCCTTGGTGTTTGGCGCAGACGAGTTGGCCCAGGGGTGCGTCACGGTCAAAGCCTTGCGCGATGCGTCAGTGGCTCAGCGCACACTGCCCTTGGGTGATTGGGCGCAGTGGGCTGACAGCCTACAATCCACCGCTTAAACAAATACCTTCCCATGGCAAATCATCTCGACCTCGAAGAACAAGAACAGCTCGACGAACTCAAGCATTTCTGGAGCAAGTACGGCAATGTGATCAGCGGCGTTCTGGTCGTGATCATGGTGGGCCTTGCGGGTTGGAACGGCTACCAGTATTGGCAGCGCAGCCAGGCAGCCCAGGCCGCTGCGATGTTTGATGAAATGAACAAATCTTTGGCCGGCGGCGATGTCACCAAGGCGGAGCGCACATTTAACGATATGCGAGAGCGTTACGCTCGGGCAACATATACCCAGCAAGCCGGTCTGGCCTTGGCAAAAATGGCGTCGGACGCAGGCAAAGTAGATGTTGCCAAGTCCGCCTTGCAATGGGTCGCAGACAAGTCCGGCGACGAAGGCTATGCCGCAATCGCCCAACTTCGCTTGGCCAACGTGCTGTTGGATGCCAAGCAATTGCCGGAGGCTTTGAAGTCTCTGGACGCAGTCAAGGGTGAGACCTTTGCAGGTTTGGTGGCTGATCGCCGCGGCGACATCTTGTTGCTCCAAGGTCAGCGCGAACAGGCCAAAACAGCTTATTTGAGCGCCTACAAAGCGTTCGACGACCGCTCTCAGTACCGCAATCTGGTGCGCGTCAAGCTCAATGCCCTAGGCACCGAGCCAGAGCCTGCCAAGGTGGCAGTGCAAACGACTGCAAGCGGGGAGCATTGATGCGCAACGCGCTGCGTCTGTTCACGGCAGGACTGACACCATGGTTGGTGGTGCTGGCTCTTGGCGGCTGCGCTAGCAGCGATGCGCCCAAACCAACGGCTTTGCAGGCCGACCCGGCGCTCGTCGCTGTGAAAGAGCAGTGGCGCCTCGCAGTCGGCGCCACGTCGGCGCACTTGGAGTTGCGCCCTGTGGGCACACAACTGCTGGTGGCTTCCAAGCAGGGCGATGTCAGTTCGGTGGACGTGCGCACGGGTAAATTGCAGTGGCGCGCCAGCCTTGGCGTGGCTTTGAGTGCCGGAGTCGGCAGTGACGGTGAGACTTCCGCCGTTGTCACTGCAGAGAACCAGCTTGTGGTTCTGCGCGAGGGCAAGGAAATATGGCGCCAAAAGCTGCCATCGCTGACGCTAACCTCTCCCTTGGTCGCTGGTGCCCGGGTATTTTTGACGTCGGCAGATCGCACGGTTTCGGCGTTCGATGCCGCCACCGGGCGCAAACTCTGGTCGCAGCAGCGCGCGGGAGATGCACTCATTTTGGGCCAGCCTGGCGTCTTGATGGCCGTTGGCGACACTTTGCTCATGACCCAAGGCGGTCGCTTGCTGGGGCTGAATCCGCAAACCGGCGCTGTACGTTGGGACGCCGCGGTGGCAGTCGGGCGCGGCGTGAACGAGGTAGAGCGCCTCGTCGATCTGGTGTCCGGCACCAGCCGTGTCGACGGTAACGTCTGCTTGCGCGCTTTCCAAGCTGCCGTGGCCTGCGTCGACGCGCAAAGCGGCCGCACCCTTTGGACAAAAACAGCGTCAGGTGCCAGCGGAATTGCAGGCGACTCCGCGTCGGTATTTGGCGTCGAGAGCGACAGCAAAGTGCAGGCCTGGCGGCGTAGTGATGGCGAAAAGCTCTGGACCAATGACAAGTTGCGCTTTCGCAGTCTTTCATCCCCGGTGTTGCTGGGTCGTGTTTTGGCGGCGGGCGATTTTGAAGGCTTTATCCACTTTTTTTCGCCCAAGGATGGTGCACTCCTAAGCCGTGTGGCGACAGATGGCACTGCCGTCCTTCAGGCGCCTGTCTGGGCCAACGGCACGCTGGTCGCGGTCACGCAGCGCGGCACACTGATTGGGTTTCGGCCTGAATAACCAGGCACTTAACTCATGAAACCAGTCATCGCCCTGGTCGGCAGACCCAATGTGGGCAAGTCGACCCTTTTCAACCGTTTGACCAAGACGCGCGACGCCATCGTCGCCGACTACGCAGGTTTAACGCGCGACCGCCATTACGGCAATGCCAAGCACGGCAAGCACGAATACATTGTGGTCGACACCGGCGGCTTTGAGCCCGATGCATCGTCGGGTATCTACAAAGAGATGGCCAAGCAAACCCGTCAGGCGGTGGCCGAAGCGGATGTGGTGCTGTTTATTGTGGACGCGCGTGGCGGTGTGTCGGCCCAAGACCATGAAATTGCCAAATACCTGCGCCGCCTGGGGAAGTCTGCGGTCGTGGTGGCCAACAAGGCCGAGGGCATGACCGATGGTGTGCAGTTCACGGAGTTTTATGAGTTGGGACTGGGCGGAGTGATTCCCATCAGTGCCGCGCACGGCCAAGGCATCCGGCCGCTGATTGACCAGGTGCTGGAGCCCTTGGCATTGGCCATGGCGCAAGAAGAAGAGGACAAGGACCCCACTGTCATCAAACTGGCGGTAGCAGGGCGCCCCAACGTCGGCAAGTCCACGCTGATCAATACCTGGCTCGGTGAAGAACGCCTGGTGGCTTTTGACATGCCAGGCACCACGCGCGATGCCATTGCCGTGCCTTTTGAGCGTGGCGGACAGAAGTTTGAGTTGATCGATACCGCAGGTTTGCGGCGCAAGGGCAAGGTGTTTGAGGCCATTGAGAAGTTCTCGGTTGTGAAAACCCTGCAGGCGATTGAGTCGGCCAACGTGGTTTTGCTGCTGATTGATGCCATTCAAGGTGTGACGGACCAGGACGCCCATATTGCGGGCTATATCCTGGAGTCCGGGCGGGCCGTGGTGGTCGCGGTGAACAAGTGGGATGCGGTGGACGAGTACCAGCGCGAGTTGGTCAAGCGCTCCCTAGAAACCCGGCTGGGGTTTTTGAAATTTGCCGCATTGCATTTGATTTCGGCCACCAAGCGCCAAGGTCTGGGCCCGGTGTGGGACTCCATCGCCCAAGCCCACCGGTCTGCCAATCGCAAAATGCCCACGCCGGTTCTGACGCGCTTGTTGTTGGAGGCGGTTCAGTTTCAGACGCCTAAAAAGACGGGCATGTACCGCCCCAAGCTGCGCTATGCGCACCAAGGCGGCATGAACCCGCCCATCATCATCGTCCATGGCAATTCTTTGGAACAGGTCACCGATTCCTACAAACGCTTCTTGGAAGGCCGGTTCCGCAAAGAATTTGACCTGGTGGGCACACCTTTGTTGATTCAAATGAAATCGTCGGCCAACCCCTATACCGACAAAGATTGACCCGACGCAAATCTGAATATTGGGTCAATGTGGTATCGTCTAATTCCAAACTTCTAACACGGAGAATATCGTGAACAACAAGAGCCAACTCCTCCAGGATCCCTTTTTAAACGCTTTGCGCCGCGAACATATTCCGGTGTCGGTGTATCTGGTCAATGGCATCAAATTGCAGGGGCAAATTGAATCGTTTGATCAATATGTCGTGCTATTGCGCAACACCGTGACCCAAATGGTTTACAAGCACGCAATTTCCACCATCGTTCCCGGTCGTGCGGTCAATTTGTCGGCTGCGGGTGACGACGAGGCTGCTGCGTCTTGAATCCAACTCCGGGCCAGGCGACTGTTTGAATCCCACCGACCAAGCCACTTCTGCGCGAACCATTCTGGTCGGCGTGGACTTGGGATTGCCCCACTTTGACGCTGAGCTCGAAGAATTGGGTTTGTTGGCCCGCACTGCCGGGCTTGATCCCGTGGCGCGCATTACCTGCAAGCGCCGCGCACCTGACGCAGCCTTGTTTGTAGGTACCGGCAAGGCGGACGAAATCAAGCTGCTGGCAGCGCAGCATGGCGCGCAAGAAATTCTGTTTGACCAAAGCCTCAGCCCCGGCCAGCAACGCAATTTGGAGCGCCGCCTGGAGCTTCCGGTGAACGACCGCACGTTTTTAATCCTAGAGATTTTCGCGCAACGCGCGCGCAGCCACGAGGGTAAATTGCAAGTGGAGCTCGCCCGGTTGCAGTACCTCAGCACCCGATTGGTGCGCCGCTGGTCGCATTTGGAACGCCAGCGGGGCGGAATCGGCACCCGCGGCGGACCGGGTGAAACGCAGATCGAGCTGGACCGGCGCATGATCGCCACCACCATTAAACGCACCAAAGAACAGCTGCAAAAGGTCAAGCGCCAGCACATGACGCAGCGCAAGCAGCGCGATCGGCGCGGCGCCTTCAATATTTCGCTCATCGGGTATACCAACGCGGGCAAGTCCACCCTGTTCAATGCCTTGGTGAAGGCCCGCGCCTATGCTGCAGACCAATTGTTTGCCACCTTGGACACCACCACCCGCCAGCTCTACTTGGGCGAGGCCCGGCGTTCGGTGTCCCTGTCCGACACGGTGGGGTTCATTCGGGACCTCCCGCACGGTTTAATTGACGCCTTCCAGGCTACCTTGCAAGAGGCGATTGACGCCGATTTGCTGCTCCATGTCGTGGATGCATCCAACCCGGACTGGACGCTGCAAATTCGTCAGGTTCAGCAGGTACTCAAAGAAATCGGCGCACAGGACATTCCCCAATTGCTTGTCTTTAATAAGCTTGACGCCATGGACGGGGGGAGTGTCCCGGTTCAGACGCAAGACAGCTTTGAAGTTGATGGTGTGCAGACCCCGCGTATTTTTGTCAGTGCGCGTGCAGGTACGGGGATCGCAGATCTGCGCACTGAACTGGCCGGGATCGTAGCGCGTGAGCGCTCTGTGCCGGATGGTGAACACCCCTTGTCGCATGAGGCTTCAACTTAATTGTGGACAATCCGGCTCGTCGAGTGAAAGTAATGACCATGAAACTACCCAATCCCACGTTAAAACTGGGCGCCATCGCAGGGCGTTTTCGCGGCATGTTCAATTTGAACGACAGCCGCTGGGGACGCGCCGACGAGACAAAACCGTCGGAACACGATGCGCCTAAACCTGATGCTGTACCGGACCACGGTACGGAGAATCCGGCACCACAGGAGCCGCCACGCACCAACCCGCGTCCGGGGGCAACGTCAGGCCCGCCCGATCTTGAGGAACTTTGGCGGGATGTCGTCCGCAAATTTAGTCGATGGCTGGGCCGCGGCAAGCAAGGCCAGGGGCCGGGCGGGCAGGGGCCTGGCGATTTTTTCCCGAATTTCAAGGGTGCAGGCATTGGCGGCGGTGTGATACTGGCCGTGGTTTTTTTGATCTGGCTTGGCACCGGATTTTTCATTGTCCAAGAGGGACAACAGGCCGTCATCACCCAGTTTGGCCGGTACAAGTCGACGGTCAATGCAGGTTTTAACTGGCGCTTGCCGTACCCGATACAGCGCCACGAGCTGGTGTTTGTGACGCAAATTCGTTCGGTCGATGTGGGCGGAGATAGTGTTCTCAAAGCGACGGGTCTGCGGGAGTCGGCAATGCTGACGCAGGACGAAAATATTCTCGACATCAAATTTGCCGTTCAGTACCGGCTGAGCGATGCCCGCGCCTTCTTGTTTGAAAGCAAGGATCCGGTAAACGCCGTGGTGCAGGCTGCAGAAACTTCGGTGCGCGAGGTGCTGGGAAAAATGAATATGGACGCTGCGCTGTCCGAAGACCGCGACCAAATTGCCCCTCGGGTGCGAGCCATGATGCAGGAAATCTTGGATCGCTACAAAGTCGGCATTGAAGTGGTAGGCATTAATTTGCAGCAAGGCGGGGTGCGCCCGCCGGAGCAGGTACAAGCCTCTTTCGACGACGTACTCAAGGCGGGTCAAGAGCGCGAACGGGCCAAGAACGAAGCCCAGGCCTATGCCAACGACGTGATTCCCCGCGCCGTGGGCTCAGCCTCGCGCTTGAAGGAAGAGGCCGATGCCTACAAGTCGCGGGTCGTAGCGCAGGCCCAAGGTGATGCGCAGCGATTCCGTTCGGTCTACAACGAGTACCAGAAAGCGCCCCAAGTTACCCGCGACCGCATGTATCTGGACACGATGCAACAAATTTTCTCCAACGTGACCAAGGTGTTGGTCGACTCCCGCCAGGGGGCGACATTGCTCAACCTGCCTTTGGACAAGATTTTGCAAATGGGGGCCACTGCTGAGCCACCGGCCTCCAATACGGCTTCGGTGCCACAAACCGTGCCCGCGGTGCCATCGCCAGCACCTGCCAGCCCCGGGGCCGCAGGTGCCGATTCCCGCAGCCGCGATGCGTCCCGCACCCGTGAGCGCGATGTGCGCTAGGAGAACCCTATGAACCGAATTGGATTGATTGTTTCGTCGCTGCTGGTGCTCTTGGTGCTGGCGAGTTCGACCTTGTTTGTGGTGGACCAACGCCAGTTTGGCGTCGTGTACGCCTTGGGGCAAATCAAGACTGTGATTACTGAGCCTGGACTGAAATGGAAGTTGCCTCCGCCGTTTCAAAACGTGACCTATATCGACAAGCGCTTGCTCACACTCGATAGCGCAGACGCAGAACCCATGCTGACGGCCGAAAAGCAGCGGGTGGTGATTGATTGGTATGTGCGTTGGCGCATTTCTGAACCCTCCGACTACATTCGCAATGTGGGATTAGATGAAGGCACCGGTGCGCGGCAACTCAGTCGCGTGGTTCGCAACGCGTTTCAAGAATCCATCAACAAGCGCACGGTGAAAGAACTTCTCTCGCTCAAACGCGAAGCATTGATGGCTGACGTGAAGGCGGAAGTGCTGGACAAGGTGCGCGGCGAAAAGCCTTGGGGCGTTGATGTGGTGGATGTGCGCATTACCCGTGTCGACTATGTGGAAGCGATCACTGAGTCGGTGTACCGCCGTATGGAAGCGGAGCGTAAGCGTGTGGCCAATGAGCTGCGCTCGACGGGCGCGGCAGAAGGCGAAAAAATTCGGGCCGATGCCGACCGCCAGCGCGAAGTCACGATTGCCAATGCCTACCGGGATGCGCAAAAAATCAAGGGTGAGGGCGATGCCGAGGCCGCGCGTATTTATGCCGAGGCCTTTAACCGTGACCCGCAATTCGCCCAGTTTTACCGCAGTTTGGAAGCCTACAAAAGCAGCTTCGCCAATAAAAGCGACATGATGGTGGTCGATCCCTCGTCCAGTGAATTTTTTAAGATCTTCCGTGGCGGTGGCGCTGCCGTGGGCGCGCCCAAAAAGTAGGCTTCAGAGCAGCGGCCCGATTTCTCGGGTCGCTTGCGGTTTAGCGGTTTGTAGACCGGTAAAATCGCGTTTTTTACAAAGTGTCTTTATTCCATGTCCGCTTGGGTCCTCCCGGATCACATTGCCGATGTGCTGCCCTCTGAGGCGCGCCACATCGAAGAAATCCGTCGCAATTTGCTGGACATGGCGCGTTGCTATGGCTATGAATTGGTCATGCCCCCACTTCTGGAGCACTTGGAATCCCTGCTGACCGGCACGGGTGAAGCCTTGGACCTGCAAACCTTCAAGCTGGTGGACCAAATCTCCGGCCGGATGTTGGGCTTGCGCGCAGATAGTACGCCCCAAGTGGCGCGCATCGACGCCCATTTGCTCAACCGTCCCGGCGTGACCCGCCTCAGCTATTGCGGGCCGGTACTGCACACCCGCCCCGCCGCACCCCACGCCACGCGCGAACCTTTGCAATTGGGCGCCGAAATCTACGGGCATGATGGTCTGGAGGCTGACCTCGAGATTTTGGAGCTGGCTCTGGACAGCCTGCGCGCGGTTCACACCGGGGATCTTTCAGTGGATTTGGCCGATGTGCGTGTGGTCAATGCTCTGCTGGCCGAGACGACGCTCTCAGTGCCGCAAATTGCAGAGGTGCATGCCGCACTGGCAAGTAAAGACACAAGCGCGCTGGCCGCGCTCACCGCCGACGCGCCCAAGGTGATTGCCACGGCTTTGCAGCAACTCACGGGTTTGTATGGCGACGCCTCGATTCTGGACCGGGCGCGCAGTGTGCTGCCTTCGCTGCCTGCCATTCATGCTGCGCTCGATCAACTGCAGTGGCTCGCAGGTCACCTTGAAGGCGTGAACGTCTCGTTTGACCTGGCCGATTTGCGGGGCTACGCCTATTACACCGGAGCCCGTTTTGCCGTTTATGCCGCGGGTGCGCCCGACGCGTTGGTGCGCGGCGGTCGCTATGACGCGGTAGGCTCGGTGTTTGGGCGCAAGCGTCCGGCTGTGGGCTTCAGTCTGGACATCAAGGCACTGGCCTTGGCGGCGCGTCCTCCGGCGCTGCGTGCAGCCATTCGCGCCCCCTGGGGTGAGGACACCGCCCTGCGCCACGCCATTTCCAAACTGCGTGCCGCCGGTGAGACCGTGGTGTGCGTATTGCCCGGCCACGAAAGTGATGTCGATGAATTTCAGTGTGACCGAGAACTGGTGCAGCGCGATGCCGCCTGGTGTGTCACGGCCCTTTGAAGAAGTAATGCAATGAACAAAACGAGCGGTAGAAATGTGGTCGTGGTCGGAACCCAATGGGGCGATGAGGGCAAAGGCAAGTTGGTCGACTGGTTGACGGAAAGCGCCCAAGGTGTGGTGCGTTTTCAAGGTGGTCACAATGCGGGCCACACCTTGGTCATCAACGGCGTGAAAACCGCCTTGCACTTGATTCCCAGCGGCATCATGCGCCCCGGAGTGAAGTGCTACATCGGCAACGGCGTGGTCTTGTCCGCAGCCAAACTCTTTGAAGAAATCGAAGGCCTCGAAAAAGTCGGTGTCGAGCTGCGTTCGCGCTTGCGCATCAGCGAAGCCTGCCCGCTGATTTTGCCTTTCCACGCGGCGTTGGACGTGGCCCGCGAGGCGGCCCGCGAAAAGGGTGGAAACACCAAGATCGGCACCACCGGACGCGGCATCGGCCCGGCCTATGAAGACAAGATTGCCCGTCGTGCACTGCGGGTGCAGGACCTGAAATACCCGGAGCGCTTCGCCAACAAGTTGCGCGAGTTGCTGGACCTGCACAACCATGTGCTGACAAGCTATTTGGGCTCCACCTCGTTTGACTTTGGCCCTGGCTTGGCGCCTTATATGGCCGATGGCAAAGTCCTGTTTGAGCCGGTGTATTCGGAGGCCATGCGCCACGCCGAGTTGCTCAAACCCATGATGGCTGATGTGTCACGCGAGCTCAATGACGCCCACCAGGCCGGCGCCAATTTGCTGTTTGAAGGTGCGCAAGGCACTTTGCTCGACGTGGACCACGGCACCTACCCCTATGTGACCTCCAGCAACTGCGTGGCCGGCAACGCTTCTGCTGGCGCAGGCGTGGGTCCTGGCATGCTGCACTACATTTTGGGCATCACCAAAGCCTATTGCACCCGTGTGGGCAGCGGCCCCTTCCCCACAGAG
>CAIWRE010000040.1 GCA_903914985.1 uncultured beta proteobacterium
CCCAGGATGGCAATGGCCGCGCCGGTAAAACCAATCAAGGCCGCCACGATGTGGCGCCCGCGCAATTGCACATCTTTTAAAAACAAAGGCGCCATCACCACCATGCCCAGCGGCCACAGGTAGTTGATAAGGTTGGCCTCTACGGCAGGCGCGTTGCGCAAGGCGATGAACAGCAAAAAGTGAAACCCGAACAGGCCGTACACCCCCACCAACAAGGTGGGCAGCGGCACCTGCCAGCGGCTGAGACGAAACCGCGCCAGCGGCAGCGAAATCAAACTGCCCACCAGCAAGCCCAGCCCCGTCAACAAAAACGGCGGAATGTGCGCCAATTGCACGCCCAAGGGTGCCAACGTGCCCCACAGGGCAATGGCGGCCAGCGCCAGCAGGTCTGATTTCATGGAGGGATGCTAACTGAGGGGTGCATCATCCTTAATGGCAAGTCGCCTTGATTTTGTATTAAACGCATCTACAATAAATGGCATGAGTGGCACGCTGATCTGGGATGAAGCAAAGCGTCAAAGCAACTTGCGAAAGCATGGCTTGGACTTTGCGGACGCGGATGAGGTACTGGAGTCGCGCTACCGGTTGGACATCTCTGCCGTGCGTGGCGGTGAAATGCGGATGCTCTCTATTTCTTATGCATTGGGCTTTCTGGCGGTGCTGACGGTGGTACACACCGAGCGCGATGGTGCAACGCGCGTGATCAGCTTTCGCCATGCAAGTAACGAAGAACGTGAGGTTTACGATGCCTGGCTCCAAGACGAATGAACTGACACGCGCTCAGGTGCTGGCGGCGGTACGCGCTGTTCCACAGGGGGCTGGTTATGTGTGGGACGGTGTAGACGAGGATGATCGCCCACTAAATACCGAAGAACTCGAAGCTGGCATGGCTGCTGCGGTCAACAAGCGGGGCCGCCCCGCAGGCAGCGGCACCAAGGAACAGGTAGCGATTCGCTTTGACCGTGATGTGCTTGGCGCATTTCGCGCATCGGGCCCAGGCTGGCAAACACGCATGAACGACGCCCTGCGTGACTGGCTGCGCACCCATTCCACATTGACTTGATTTGCGCTACCCATCGCTCATCAAAGTGCGGTTCCATGAAAAGTTGCACCAGTGAAAGAACTCGAAACACTAGAAGCCATGGGGCTGGTGCTGCCCACCCCCTGGTACATCGCCGGGACGATCCTGTTTGGCCTGGTGGGCTGGGCCGTTTTTCGCAAGGGCCGCAGAGACGAACAGCGACGGCTTATTTGGATGGGCCTGGCGCTGATGCTCTATCCGTATGCGGTGTCTGACACCGGGATGCTGTGGGCGGTGGGGGCGGGGCTGACGGCGTCGGCTTATTGGGGTGGGAGGCGCTAGGTAGCCTCAAACGGATTTTGAGACTTTGCTCAGGAGTGGGTTGAAGCAATGCAAGCTCTGATGCTTGGCTTCAATCAGCGCTCTAGGAATTGTGTAAAGTCAAAAGATTGCTGCGGAGAACAGTCGACATGGCCCGAATTTCCAGAATAGTGATCACACACCACCAGCTGCCGCTTGAGCCGCCCTTCCCTGCCTCTTGGGATACACGGCCCCGAACACGGTTCCCGGCCACGCTGGTGCGTGTTTTTGATGATGAAGGTCGAGTGGGTGTGGGCTCGGGAGATGCGATGCTGGGGTTTTCCAATTACGAGCACCTGTTCGTTGGTCAGGAGGCCTTGGAACTGGATCGTCACCATGCGATCTTGATGAATATCGATTTTCATGGCGCGCGGCCCTGGCCCTTGGATATCGCGTTGTGGGATTTGGCAGGCAAGACCCAAGGACAGCCGGTTTGGAAGATGCTGGGTGGAAAGACGCCGCGACTTCGTGCCTACCAGTCCAGCGGGGTACATCGGTCCATCGATGGCATGGTGGAAGTCGCAACGCGGTGCTTAGCAGCGGGCATCCCCGCTCTCAAGGTTCGTTTTGGGAGGAAGGACTTGTCCGAAGACCTGTCAGTGCTGCACGCCATCCGAGAAGCGGTCGGTGATCGACTGGAACTGATGGTGGACTGCAACCAGGGTTGGAGAATGCCTTGGGACACCGCGCCATCGTGGGACCTTGAGCACGCAGTGCGCGTTGTCAAAGAGCTTGAAAAGTTGCGGGTGTTCTGGATGGAAGAGCCCTTGCATCGGGGTGACTATGAAGGCATGCGCAAATTGCGAAACCGTGGGGGAATTCGTCTGGCAGGTGCGGAGCTCACCCGCGAACCCTACGAATGGCGTGAACTGTTACAGCGCGATTGTTTAGACGTTTTTCAACCCGATGCGGTTCTGACAGGAGGCATTACTGGACTGGCGCCGTTTGCCCGCGAAGTTGCGCAAAGGGGCCGTCTATTTAGCTCTCACACCTGGGGCAACGGCCTGGGCATCATGGCCAACCTTCAGCTCATTGCCGGCACTGCGGGCGAGACCTTTGTAGAGTGGCCGCTGGATGCGCCCGAGTGGACGCCAGAACGACGTGACTACCTATTACAGTCACCGTTGGAATTGGATAGCGAGGGCTGGTTCACCCTTCCAGAGACTCCTGGTCTCGGCATCGAGCTCAATGAGGTGATGCTGGAAAAGACGCTCAGCAAAACGGCCACGTTTCATTGAAGGGAATCTTTTTCGTGGATTCAAGATGGACTTTGCAGCAAGTGCATGACCTTGCACTACAAGCCTTACTTTCCAGTGGTGGTGGCGTGCAACAAAGTACGGTTGTCGCTCAGTCAATTGCCGAAGCGGAGGCGCAGGGCATTCGCAACGTGGGACTGGCCTACTTGCCGACGTATTGCGCGCACCTGCGCTGCGGCAAGGTGAACGGCCACGCTCTGGCTCGTACCGAAGTCACTGCCCCGTCCATTCTTCAGGTCGATGCCTGCAGTGGGTTTGCACACACCGCCTTTATGGCGGCGTTGCCAGAGTTTGTGGCTATGGTGCACAACCAAGGGATCGCAATGATGACGATCCGTAACTCGTACTCAGCCGGTGTTCTGGGCTGGTTCATTCACCGTTTTCTTGATCACGGGCTGCTGAGCCTGGCCTTTTCGAACGCGTCTGCCATGATGGCACCCGTCGGTGGAAGCAAACCAGTTTTTGGTACCAACCCTTGGGGATTTGGCGTGCCGCAAGAGGGCTCAGACCCCATAGTGGCCGATATGTCGAGCACGGCGACTGCCCGAGTAAATGTAATTGCCGCAGCGCAAGCCGGTGGGCCAATACCTGCCGGCTGGGCGATCGATGTCGATGGCCGCCCGACGACTAATCCGCAGGCGGCACTGGCCGGGACCATGGCGCCGGCGGCTGGTCACAAGGGGTATGCACTCGCACTGCTCGTCGATGTGTTGATTGCCGGTGTGGGGGGCGCTAACTGGTCGTTTGAGGCCAGCTCATTGCTCGACAACTCTGGTGGCCCACCCGGCGTTGGTCAATGCTTTATCGCTATTGATCCAACAAGGTGTGCACCTGGATTCGCGCAACGCGTCACTCGTCTGGCGCAAGCAATTCAAGAGCAAGAGGGCGCCCGCCTGCCTGGCAGTGGCCGCGCCGGCCACGCTGCGCACGCGAATGTCCATGGCGTTGAAGTGCCTCATTCCTTGGCGGCCGAACTGCGCGCGTTGGCGCATCCAGGCCAATGACCCAGGAGGCCTTGCTCGAGGTGCTGGAGGCCAACGGACTGTTGCAACAGAAGTCCTGCGGCGCCTTACGTTTGGAATTGCTGACTGGGGGATTTTGGAACCGTGTTTACAGGCTCCGCAGCCAAGAAAATAGCTCTTTTGACTGGGTCGTTAAGCAGTTCGTGCAAGTGCCGGTGAACCCTCTGTTCCCGATTCTGCCGAGCGCTGAATCCGCAGCATTGCAGTTTTTGCAAGATCACAAATGTGCTCCCAAGCCTGTTGCATTTATCGCCGAAAGCGCCGTCGGCAGCCTGCTGGTTTATGAGTATGTCCCAGGTAGTAGTTGGAACGGCGACCTTGATGCTGCGGCAACGCTGTTGGCGCGGGTCCAGCGCATACCCCTCAATGCCTTTGCCAAACAGGCGTTTCGCAAGCTGCCCACCGAGGCAAATGCCTTGCAGCAGCATGCACAAGCCATGCTGCTGCGACATCCTGGCGCCCTGAGTGATAGCGTGCGCCAGTTGCGACCTGCAATCCGATCAAGCTCTGCCTTTGTATTCCTTAGGGAAGTGTTGGTGCACACCGATTGTGGGCCAGGCAATATGGTGAGTAGCCCCGCAGGCCTGCGCCTGATCGATTGGCAGTGCCCTGGCGTTGGAGATGGACTTCAGGATGTGGCGACCTTTCTTTCGCCCGCGATGCAGGTGCTTTACGGCTACCCCATTCTTAGCACTGCGCAGGAACAAAAGTTTTTGAGCGCATACCTTTCGGCCTTGTCTGAGAACCCGTCAGATTCACAAGAAACGCTTGCGCGCTTCAACAGTATCCGCAGCAGTCACCACTACCGCTTCGCAGCTTATTGCGCCATGCGGATGCAGGACACGGCCTCGACCGACGAGAAAACATCGCGCCTGTACAGCCTTGCGCTGCATGCGGAAATCCAACTATTGCATCGAATGTCTTCGTAAGGAATGGGCCCATGAAATCGATCGAGATGCACATTCATAGTTTCAGTCTCCGATTCCAATTCAAGTACCGGCCAGACTTTGACGTGTTTTCCTTTATTGCGCTGGCCCGCGAACGCGGATTCACCGGCGTGAACATCTCCGCAAACGGACCCGGCTACCGAGACCTGGGTGGAACGACGCCGCAGCATTTCGCCCGCGTGCGAGCCTGTTTGCAAGAGCATCAAATGGCCTGCGAGATTGACACCAGTGACACCCGTGTAGATAACCTTCAAAAAATGCTCTTGGTTACATCCCAGGTGGGTGCTGAGCGTTTGCGTGTGTACACCAAATACGACGCACCATTACCAGAGCAAATGGACTGGACGGTCCGTGACCTGCGGACGATCGCGCCTGAAGCCGAGCGCGTGGGCATCACCATCGTTTTTGAAAACCATGAGGATTTTCAAGGGGCTGTCATCTCCAGCATTCTTGCGCAGGTGGATCACCCGCGAATCAAGGCGCTTTATGACTATGGGAATTCGCAAATGGTGGGCGAAGACCCTATGGATGCTCTACATGCAATGCAGCCCTTCATTGACGCGGTGCATGTGAAAGATCATGTTGTCCTCCACAAGGAGGGCCGCACATGGGTTCAAGGCGTTCCCATTGGGCAGGGGCTTCTTCCCGTCATGAGGCAAACGGAAGCTTTGTATGCCGGTGGATTACGTCGCTTCTGCTTTGAAAATGTGTGGGGTTATGCAGCACCCTTTAAAGCGGCTACGCTGCCGAGCTCTGCTCCGTTTAGCACATCGCATTCACACGGTCTTCTGAATGGCGCCTTGTTGCCCCAACCTGAGGCCCTTGCGCAGGAATGGCAGGCTTTTGAATCAGGCTGGCAGTGGTACCAAACTGCGCTTGCAACAGAAGGATTTGTTATCGAGCGGCAATAAGCAGCGTTCACAGCGCCCCACTGCAAAGACCCCCACTCCCCCACACCCGACAGTCCAGCCAAGAATCGCCACCCATGCGTCACTCACTTTGGACTCCCACGACCACCACCCACACCGACGACGCTTCAGTCTTAATTTGCAACTAACACTAGGAGGCCGGTGACGGGCTTCCGCGATAAAGGTCGACAAATACGTGCCAATGGCGCACAGCAGCGCCGACGAGATGAACCGCCCCAAGTCCATCCTCTCGGCCATGTACGGGTTTGCTCAGGACGGCAGTTAGGTACCGCTTACTGAGTCCGCCTCCGCCTCCGGCCAAAGGCGTGGGAACAAAAATCGCAGTGCATGCTGTGGCATGCCAAAGCGCACTTTGCCTTGTGGCGAATCTGACTTGAGCAAACCGCGCTGAACCAACGCACCCAGTGCATCGGTAGCAGCCCGGTCACTGATGCCCAGCATGGCTTTGAATTCGCCACGGGCCATTTCTTCGCCACTCAAGAACAAGTAGTGCAGAGCGCGCAGAGATTCGCGTCGCACTCCGGACTTTTCAACCGTGGCTTCAAACACCAGGCATGCCTCCAGTCGCGGCAGCAGGGTTTGAAAGTCCAACATACCGGTCATGAAATTTACCTGGTCTTGGCACACGTCAAGCACATAGTGCGCCCAGGCGATCAAGGCCTGCTGGCTCAAGTTGCCGCGCCCATCCAAATCGCCCCGGCGCAGGCTGTCGGCATCGGCCAGCAACGCGTAATAGCGCTCTGTGCTGCGCGCAAAGCCCCGCAAGGGCGACCACAAGCCACCGGTATAGCCCCATGCGCTCAACATGGCATGGGTGTGCAAACGCATGACGCGGCCATTGCCATCGATAAACGGGTGAATCCAACCCAAGCGCTGATGCGCACAGGCCAAGGCCACCAACGCCGCCTCACCCTTGCGCACGCCACCGTAAAAGCCGGCCCAACGCTGCAAGAACCCCGGCACGCTGGCAAATGCTGGCGCCACATGCTGGCCCACTTTCACCTCCCGCAGGCGCAACTGACCGGGGACGATGGGCTCGCCCTCATCGGTTTGCAAGTCTGCGGTGGGCAAGCGGCCAAAGAGTGCCTCGTGTATGGCTTGCACCCCCGCAACGCTGTACAAGTCTTGGGCTTTACCACCCTCTGAATACCGTTGCTCTAAAGCGACCTCTGCCTCAATGTGCGCTACGGCCAGCCGTTGCTTCGCGGCAAGTTGGGTGTCTTTGGAGAAGTCTTTGCGCAGCGCCTGGTCGATCTCGTGCGGGCGGGTGTGCTGCCCCTCAATGCGGTTGGTGTAGTAGGAGTTCATGCTGCGCAGCAGGGTGCGCAACTCCGAAGGAACGCGTGTGCCCGCTAAGAGCGTGGCCGCACGGGACAGCTCATGCGCCTTGGCCAGCAAGGGCTCTCGCTGTGCCTCGGCAGGCAGCAAGGGTTCGAACTGGGCTGGATTGGAATACATCCATGTATTTTGCCAAAGTTTTTGATTTTGTAAATATCTGATTTATATAGATATTTACTAATTTCTGCCAAATTTTTTGCCAAGATTATTGCCAACTTATTGGCCCAGTGGCGGCCTCGCAGGTCTCATCCATACCTGCAGACGTTATGGATTGCGTTCAGGAAACACGCCCCATCCAAGGATGAAAGCGTCCCTGCGGGTCGTACTTGGCTCTGGCTTGGTCCAGCCGTGCCATATTGGCATCCGACACAAACTTGGAGGGCCTGCGCGCCAGGTTTTCGTCGGCGAGTTGAATGCCGCGGCTCCAGGGCTCCAAGGCTTTCATATGGTCCGTTGCCCAATTGGCATGCTTGGCTTCTTCCACGCCTTTGCCAAGACCGCAATACAGCGCCAGGTAAGTGCGGTGTTCCTGAGAGAACGCCATGTCGGGGCGCTGTGCGGGGCCGTTCCAGTTGAGCCACAGCACGTGGCTGGGGTGCGGGGGCTGGGTGTCGGCGATGCGGCGGATGGCGGGCAGCAGAGGGTCAATCGGCGTGTCCATCCACATGTTGTCCGCGCTCCAGCGGGTGTTGGACAAAAACAAGGTTTTTTCGCCCGCCTTCATCATGAAATTCAGCGACATGGGCAGCAGCGGCAGGGTAAAGCTGGCTTTGGAGCGCACCGGGCTGTTGGCCATAAAGGCCACCATGTCGCGCGCCTCTTTCCAACTGTCGGCCATGACGGGCGCCACAATCTCCATGCCATGGGCATTGATCAGCGTGGCCTTGGGGTTCATGACGATCTGGAACTCCACGTTGGGCGACACGGAAGGCCCCACGCGGTCGGCCCAGGCCAGCACTTCTTCGAGGTGCTTGATGCGAAACACCTGCAACTTCATGCCGATGAATTGGGCTCGCTTGTGCAGCTTGAGGTGAAAGCGCACCGCCACACCAAAAAAGCCCGGACCCGCACCGCGCGCCGACCAGTACAAATCGGCGTTCTCGGTTTCGTTGGCGTGCACCAACGTGCCATCGGCCAGCACCACGTCGATGCCGATGACGTTTTGGCAGCCCACGCCGACGTTGCGGCTGTTCCAGCCAAAACCGCCTTGCAGCAAAAATCCTCCCAGGCCCACGGTCCAGGCGTGCGCCGTGGGAAAGAACAGCTTGTGCGGTACCAGGGCCAGATTCAGCTCGCCGGCCAGCACCGCCGGTCCGATGGCGGCCGTCATCTTGGTGGCGTTGACTTCAATCGACTTCAGGCGCGAGAGGTCGAGCATCATCCCGCCTTCGCGGATATGGTTTTGCGCCCAGCTGTGCCCGCCCGAGCACATGCCGATGCGCATGCCATTGCGCGCCGCTTGTTGCACAGCGGAAACCACCTCGTCGACCGAATTGGCCTGCACAACGAGCTCCGGGCGGCGGCCCGGATCGCGCGCGGTGAAGCTGGTGCCTAAGACGGCTTGATCGAACCCGCTGTCACCCCGGCGCAAGGTGGTGCCGGGCGTTGGTGTCTTTTGCATGCGAGTTCCTTTAGTGCTTACGAATGGGGCCAAACGTTTCGTAAAGCGCCGGCATGATGGCAGCGAGGTGGTTCATCTCCTGGGCGCAGTGCACCAACAACTCCATGGCCATGTTGTTGGTGAGCGGGGCAAACTTCGCCGCGACCCGGCCCATCAAGGCACCTGCAGCGCCAGGCATGCCGCGCGGCCGGATGTTGGAGCCCGCCAGCCAGAAGCGCGAGCGCATTTCCGAACCGCCCGCTACGGGGCGCACATGGTGGATCAGCCAGCCGGTTTCCATGGGTGTGCCTGCCATGCTGCCGCGCGCGCAGATGGCGACTTCGCCGTCACTCTCTAGGCGTGCCTCGTCCAGACCCAAGCTGGCCGGGGGCACAAAACGGATAGCCAGGTTCAGGCGCTGGTTGCCCACGTACTCCACCACCTGCGAGGTTCGGCCTACGTAGTGGTTCAGGTCGCTGCGGCCATCGGCCCAGGCGACGTGCATGTGCGCCCGCGGGTGCCAGAGCTTGTAGCGCTGCGCTTCGCTGCCATGCCAGGCAAACCACCAGTCCCACATCGCAGGCGTCACGCCGGGCATATCGGTGCGTACAAAGATGCGAAAAGCACCATCCGGGCTGATGGTGACGCCGTTTTCTACCGGCCAGTAGCCGGGGTTCTGCAACTCTGGGGCGCTCTCGATGGGCGGCAGCAGGTCCACGGTTTGCAGGCCCACGGCAATGGCTTCACGCACATGCGCAGGCAAGGGGGCCATGTCGGGCCGGTAGAAGGCGGCGTAAGGGCTGCTGACGAGCTCAGCGGGCGAATAGCCGAGATGCACTGACTCGGGAAGTGACAAAGACATAGGTGGACCTTCAGAAGGTGTTTATTATGTCGGTCAGCATAATAAACACCTTCTAACGTTTTCCCTAGGTCTTGACGAGGAAGCCGCTCATGATATGAAACAGCGCGTCCCCGTGGCGTTCGATGTACGCGTCCGAATAGACATCAACGCCGTAGGCTTTGTGAATGACCTCGGCATCCATAAAGGCGAAGTTCATGACACCCAGCACGATGGGTACGATGTGCTCAATGGGCAACGAAGGTGCCGCCGGGTTGTGCATCCGAGCAATGCCGTTGAGCAGATGTTTGGCGACGTCATAACTGGGCCGCAAAAAATGCTCCTGTATCCATTGCGCACGCGGTCCGCCTTTGGCCGTCTCATCCACCACGATGTGTACCAATTCAGGATGCCGCGATGCAAAAACCACCAACTGCCTGGCGGTCTGCTGTAGCACCTCCTTCAGGGGCAGCGCGCTCAAGCGCTGTTGGAAATTGGCCAACTCAGCCATCAAATCAGCCACGGCACCCGTGACTGCGGCTTCCCACAACACGTCTTTGGACGCGTAGTGGTAATGCACCAGTGGCTTGGCAACACCCGCCAACTGGGCGATTTCAACAATGCTGGCCCCTTGAAATCCTGAGCGACCAAACGCTTTCAGCGCCGCTTGGCGGATGACGACAGACGCGTCAACGTCGCTTTTGACAGGGCGTCCTCGCCGGCGGGGCGGGAGGGTTTCAGCGGGCTTCACCAGAGCAGGACGGCAGTTAGCCCAGCGCCACCCGCATTTGGTCGATGACCGCTTTGTAGTCAGGCTTGCCAAAAATGGCGCTGCCGGCCACAAAGGTGTCGGCGCCGGCGTCGGCCACGCGGCGGATGTTGTCGGTTTTGATGCCGCCGTCCACCTCCAGGCGAATGTCTTTGCCGGTGGCGGCTATGCGCTTGCGCACGTCCTCAATTTTGCGCAGGGCCGAGTCGATAAAGCTCTGGCCGCCAAAGCCGGGGTTGACGCTCATGATGAGCACCAGGTCGATGTCGTCAATCACCCAGTCCAGCACATCCAGCGGCTCAGCGGGGTTGAACACCAGCCCGGCTTTCACGCCCTTGGATTTGATGGCCTGGATGCTGCGGTGCACATGGCCCGATGCGTCGGGGTGAAAGCTGATGTAGTCCGCACCCGCTTCGGCAAACGATGCGGCCAGTGCATCCACCGGCGAAATCATCAAATGCACATCAATCGGCACGGCCACGCCTGCGGCGGTTTTGGAGTGCGGCTTGAGGGCGCTGCAAATCATGGGGCCGAAGGTGAGGTTGGGCACGTAATGGTTGTCCATCACGTCAAAGTGGATCCAGTCGGCGCCTGCGGCGATGACGTTTTTCAGCTCTTCACCCAGGCGGGCAAAGTCGGCAGACAGCAGGGAGGGGGCGATGCGGTACGTCATAGTTCGGCTTTCTGCGGCAAGGGCATAGTGGAAATGCGCCGAACATACCTGATTTTCGGCTTAGCATCGCGCCATGCCCAAGCAAAGCCCCCCCTACCAGTTCCGCGTCGAGGTGCGCCCGCAGTACCTGCCCGACCAGTCTTCGCCTGCCCAGGGCCTGTACCTGTTTGCATACACCATCACGATTAGCAACACCGGCAGCGTCGCCGCGCAGCTGATCTCGCGCACCTGGAACGTGAACGATGCCAACGGCCACACCGAAAAGGTCAAAGGCCTGGGCGTGGTCGGCCAACAGCCGCTGCTGCAACCCGGTCAGTCGTTTGAATACACCAGCGGCACCCGCCTGCGCACGCCCACCGGCACCATGCATGGCAGCTACTTTTGTGTGGCCGAGGACGGCGAAAAGTTTGACGTGGACATTCCCATGTTTGTGCTCGACGCCCTGAGCGGCGATGTGGACAGCAAGCGCACCCTGCACTGAGCGGCGCGACCTGCCATGGGCGAGTTTGACCTGATACGCCGGTTTTTTACCCGGCCCACGCCGCGCGCGGTGCTCGGCGTGGGGGACGATTGCGCGCTGCTGCAAAGCGCGCCAGGCATGCAAATGGCCATCTCCACCGACATGCTGGTGGCGGGCCGCCATTTTTTTGCCGACACCGACCCGCAGCGCCTGGGCCACAAGTGCCTGGCCGTGAACCTGAGCGATCTGGCCGCCTGCGGCGCGCGGCCACTGGCATTCACGCTGGCACTGGCCCTGCCCCAGGCCGACGAAGCCTGGATAGCGCCTTTCGCCAAAGGCCTGTTGCAGCTGGCCGATGCGCATGGCTGTGAACTCATAGGCGGAGACACCACGCGCGGGCCGCTCAATGTCTGCATTACCGTGTTTGGCGAGGTACCGGCTGTGGGCGCCGCGCCCCTGCTGCCCACCAGCGCCCTGCTGCGCAGCGGCGCCCAGGCGGG
>CAIWRE010000041.1 GCA_903914985.1 uncultured beta proteobacterium
CCTCAAGCCGCACTTTGGACTCGGTTTCGCGAAGGGTTTCTTGCGCCTTGACCACGCTGGCCTGGGCGGCGTCAATGCCGTAAAGCGTGCCCGCCTTGAGCGGCACCGTCATACCAAGGCCCACGTAGCTATTGGTGGTGGTTAACCCAGAGGCCTCAGAGTACGAATACTGGGCTTGCACTACAGGCAGCAGGCTGGCCTTGGTTTTTTTGACTTCGTATTCGGCAATCTCAACGCTGTAGCGGGCGGCCAGCACTTGGGGGCCGGCGCGCAAAGCCCGGTCGGTGTAGTCGGCCAGCGACTTCAGTCCGTAGGCCTCGTGGTTGGTGGGCAGCACAAAAGCATTGGCCGCGGGCAACACGCCGGTAATGGATTCGTATTGCTTGAGTGCGTTTTGCAACTGGGTCACAAGACTGATTTGCTGCGCCTTGGCCTGGCTGGCCTTGACTTCAATGTCGCGCACGTCCGTAACGGTGCCTTGACCGAGCTGCTGCTTTTGCTTGGCCGCCTGGGCTTGCTGGTCCAGCGCCTCCATTTTGGCGGCATTGAGCTTGATGTTTTCGTTGGCCACCACGATGGCATTGGCCGCTTTCACCAAGCGCAGGGCCAGGTCTTGCAGCTTGACGCGCAGATTCATTTCAGCCAACGACTGCTGGGGCTGGGCTTGACCGAGTGTCATCCAGCGTTGCGCGTCCAGCAAGGGCTGGGTCACGCTGACGGTGGTACGGTTGGAAGTGTCGGTGGCCAGACGCTGGGTGTTGAAGGTGGCCTCGGGGTAGTACACCGAGCGCGATTGCTTGACGGTGCGCTGCCCGACCTCAAAATCTGCCTTGGCAGACTGAAAAGTGGGGTCAAAAGCCACGGCCTTTTCAAAATCACGCGGCAGGTTTTGGGCCCACAGTGGCTGCGAAAGCGCCAAAGCACCAACCGTTGGCAGCAGCAGGTGCTTCACAAAATTAACGAATATCTTATTTGGTTGGTGCATTTTATGAATCTAACATAAAACCGATGGTTGAAATGGAGTCTCGCCCGGCTCGATCAGTCTTTAAAGGCCCGTGCAGATTTGTCGATCAGTGGTTTGAGCAGGTAGCTCATAAATGAGCGTTCGCCCGCTTTAATGATGACGTCCACCGACATGCCGGGCTGCACTTTCAGACCGCCCAGCATGGCCAAGCCTTCCTGGGTGGTCTCAACCTGCGCGAGGTAATAATCACCCTCCTGAGGAGTGGAGCCTGGTTCTTTGTCTGCACCCACTACCTTGACGATGCCCGGAATCACCGGCGTTGTGGCCTGGTTAAAGCCGGTAAAGCGCATGTCGGTGGGCATGCCCACCCGGACCTTGTCGATGATGGAGTTAGGCACCTTGGCTTGAACAATCAGACCTTCGTCTTTGGGCACCACTTCCATCAGCACCATGCCCGAGGTAATGATGCCGCCCACCGTAAACACCTTGAGCCCCACAATGCTTCCGCTTACGGGTGCCCGGATTTCAGACATGGCGCGGTCAAACTTGGCCGAATCGAGCTTGGTTGAAACGGCGTCGCGGTTCTTTTGAATCTCTTGCAATTGGTTATCCACATCTTTGAGCACCGCACTGCGCGCCTGGCTGATTTGCAAGTTGGCCCGGGCAATTTCTGCGCGGGTATTGGCAATGCCGGAGTCGATGTCGCTCTTGGTGCGCTCTGCCTGGTTGGCCTGGTTTTGCGGAACAAAGCCGTTTTTGGCCAGTTCACGGGTGTTGTTCATTTCCTCGTCCAGCGTCTTGATCTGGACCTGGCGCGACTTGAGCACCGCGTTCAGGCCATTGATCTGCTCGTTCAGGCTGGCCACCTGGCTGTTGTATTCCGCGCGGCGGGAGTTGAACAACTGCAATTGCAGTTTTTTGGCCTCTTCCACGCGCGGGTCACCAGGCTTGAAGCGTTTGCGCAGCTCATCCGCCCAGTTGATGCCACCCAGGTTGTCGCGCTCGGCCTTCAGACGCGACTCCGACGCCAGCAGATTGATATAGGTGAGTTCGGCGCCGGTTAAATCGGCTTCGGTTTTGAGCGGGTTCACCCGCAACAGGATGTCGCCCTGCTTGACCTGCGCGCCTTCTGTGACATTAATTTCCTCCACCACGCCACCAGAGGGGTGCTGCACCGTTTTGCGGTTGCCCATCACGATGACGCTGCCAGGCACGGTCACACCGGCGTCAATCGGCGCCAGAAATGCCCACGCCAAAAACGCACCAAAAAAGGCCAAAAACCACAGCGCAGCGTTGC
>CAIWRE010000042.1 GCA_903914985.1 uncultured beta proteobacterium
GCCTTCTGCCACGATTTTTTCTTCGGCCACCTGGTCGTGCACAAACAGCACATCCGCGTCACCACGGCGGCCCATGTCGATGGCTTGCCCCGTGCCCAGTGCCACGACCTTCACCTCCACGCCCGTGGCCTTGGTAAATGCAGGCAGCAAATGCGCGAACAGGCCGGACTGCTCAGTGGACGTGGTGGACGCCATTACGATAGGTTCGGCCTGTGCGCCGACCAGTGCCGCTGCCGCCAGCGAAACAGCGGCCATCAAACGAAAAATGTTGCTCACAAAAGTTCTCCTTTAACAAATAAATGGGCTTGCGGGCATTGCGCTTGCAACACTGCCGCATCAAAAAACTGGGCTACGGGCAAGTCCGCCAGCAAACGGCCTCGCTCCAGGTAAATCACCCGCTGTGCCAGGCGCTTCACCTGGCCCAGGTTGTGGCTGGCAAACACCAGCGTGGCGTCAGTGCCGCTGTCGGCAAAACGCTGCATGAGTGCTTCCACCTCGGCCTTGGCGTGGGGATCCAGGCTGGCCGTGGGTTCGTCCAGCAGAAGCAACTGCGGCTTCAGCGCCCAGGCGCGGGCCAAGGCGACTTGCTGCTGCTGCCCCAATGACAAGGTGCGTGCGCTGCGCGACGCCAACTCTTGCAAGCCCGCGGCGCGCAGCGCTTCCAATGCCTGCACGCTGGCTTGCCGCCATGGGGTACCCCGCAACCACAAAGCCAGCGCCACCTGGCGTTGCACACTGGTGCGCAGCATGTGCGGGCGCTGAAAGAGCATGGCCTGGCGCAAGCCGGGCACGGCGGCGCGCATGCCCACGGTGGGCTCCAGCAAGCCGTGCAGCAAACGCAGCAAAGTACTTTTTCCGGAACCATTGGCGCCGACCAAAGCTACGCGTTCGCCCGCTTGAATCGCCACATCGATATGGCGCAGGGCACTGTCCAAATCGGTCCGCGCACGGCGCAGACTGCGGCCATCGGAGCCGATCTGCACACCCGCATTCACCAGGGAAATCAACGCACTCACAGCACCAGCCCCCGGCTCAGCGCCAGTCCTGCAGATTCGGTACGCACCCGCCACTGCCGCAGCAGCGCCACCAGCAGGTTGAGTGCCAGCACCACGAGCAGAAGCACCAAGCCCAAACCCAGCGCCAGCGGCAAATCGCCTTTAGAAGTTTCCAGTGCAATCGCCGTCGTCATGACCCGGGTAAAGCCGTCAATATTGCCGCCCACAATCATCACCGCGCCCACCTCCGAGATGGCGCGGCCAAAGGCGGCGATCAGCACTACCAGCAAGGCGTGGCGCTCGTCCCAGGCCAGCAGCGCCGCACGCAGCGCGCTGCCCGCGCCCAGGGAGCGCAATTGTTCGCCATGGAGCTGCTCGGCGTCTTGCACGGTTTGGCGGGTGAGCGCGGTGACGATGGGCAGCACCAGCACCGCCTGGGCCAGCACCATGGCCTTGAAACTGAACAACCAGCCCAAGTAGCCCAGCGGCCCCGAGCGCGACAGTAGCAAATAGACCAGCAAGCCCACCACCACCGACGGTATGGCCAGGCTGGTGTTGAGCAGCGTCAGCACCACCGAACGCCCCGCAAACCGGGCTACGCCGAGCCACGCGCCCAATGCCAGCCCCACGCTGCAGGCCAGCAAGCAGGCGCAAGCGCTCACGCTCAATGAGCGCGCCACGATAGAAACCAAAGTAGGGTCGAACGAGCTTATGAGTTGCAGCGCCGTAGAAGCGCTTTGGGACAGGGTGGTCATCGGGGGTAATGGTAGATCACCGGGTCCAGACGTCTTATCACCAAGGGTTTATCCCAGCCTAATTCACAAAAATAATTGTCAAATCGGTATATGAAAATGATAATATTTACCCATAACATTTTTTTTATGAGGAAATTTTATGAAAAACAACTGGAAAAACAGGAAGTCGACTTCCGCAGCCGGAGTTCTCGCCTCGGCACTTGCACTGGGACTCAGCGCCTGCGGTGGCGGTGGCGGAGACGGGCCGTCGACGACTTCTGTCCCGGTGACAGTTATTGACGGTCCGCTGAAAGACGCGCTCGTTTTTCTAGATAAAAATCTGAACGGTAATTATGATTCGGGCGAACCTTTCGCCTTCACCGCTGTGAATGGTGCCGCGGTCCTCACCATCCCTATCGCTGATGTTGGAAAATTTCCCGTCGTGGCCATGG
The DNA here is from genome assembly GCA_903914985.1 of uncultured beta proteobacterium. Taxonomy (GTDB): domain Bacteria; phylum Pseudomonadota; class Gammaproteobacteria; order Burkholderiales; family Burkholderiaceae_C; genus Allorhodoferax. The sequence continues at coordinate 2,182 of CAIWRE010000042.1, forward strand.
TGACCCCACAGTCAATTGACGCTGACACCGGCCCGGTGACCATGAGCTACGTCTTGAAGGCACCAGCGGATGCAAGCTCGGTGATCAGCCCTTTGACCACCTTGGTGCAAACCCAGGTTGAAACCTTTGGCAGCACCACAGCACAAGCGGTGGCATCGGTCGCCGCAACCACGGGGCTGGCAGCCTCTCAAATCACCAGCGATTACACCAAGGACAGTTCGGCCGCCGGAACAGCCGCGTACACGGTCGCACAAGCCGCCGTGCTGGCCGCGCAAAAGCAAGAATTCGGTGGTCTTGCGGCGGTGGGAACCTCGGCTATGGACGGCAGTACCATCGCACTCCAAGACATGTACACGGCCATTCAAAGCTCGGTGGCACAAATGCTGCCAGCCATTGCGAGCAGCGCCCTGACGTCCAGTGCGGTCAGCGGTGCAACAACGCCCACAGCGCGCCTTGCCGCCTTGCAAAATGTGATCACCTCTGCATTCCTTACTGCCAATGGGGGTATCACCTCTGTTGCTGGCACTCAGGCCCAGGTGGGAATCAACAATTTGGCGAAAAATCAGGCGATAGCGGCCCCACCACCGTACACCCCGGCCGCCACGGCCAGCCTGGCCAATCTGAGCTACACCGATGCAAACCATTGGTCAGCGCGGATATCGCAAAAGACTCTCGCCGAAGCCACGCTCGATAACACCAATGCCTACAAGTACCGCTGGGCACATTACCGCAACGATGGCGGCGGGCCCGTTGCCTGGGGCGCATTGGGTTCAACTCCGCAGCGGGGAGCAGACCTTCATTGGAACGGCAGCGCCTGGGTCGGGTGTGCGGCGAATTTTCAACACCGCCAAACCGCTGCGGACGCCAATGGCGTAGCCAACTACAACTTTTGCGATGGTTACGAAACGGGCACGACCAATGCGAAGGCCCCCACCAGCGCGGTCATAGATGTCGGAGGCCAATCCATGCGAAGCGTTTACGCCGACAAAATTTCGGCGGCCAATCTCACTAACATCAAGATTGGGGATGGCACGGTTGCCAGCGCCAACGCCTTGCTCGGAAGTGCGACCTTTCCCGCCGGCTCAAAACTCACCTACCTGACGGATATTGCCACTGCCTATGCCCCGGCGTATTACCCAAGTTCAGGCAACCCAGGGGATGACAACACCGTGGTGCTTTCAAGTGCAGTGGACGCAGCCGGTGGCGACTTCACCTCGGGCTCAACACAAACGGCATGTCTGAACAGCACGGCGTCGAATACACCGGCGACAAGTTTGGCGGCTCTTATTGCCCGCAATACCGGAACGCCCTGCCAACTCACTGCCGCAAGCGTCACAGGGCTGAGTGGCGTCACTCTGCGCAGCACCGAGGCGGGGCAAACCCGCAACGAAAATTGGGGTTGGACGACCCTCAGCCTGGGCACCATAGGAACCGCCACAGTTCCTGGATCGGCCATCAATGCCAGCACCTACTACACGGGTAACACCCGCCTGCGCGTGGCCTTTGCGACCAACAACGTTGCCAAATTCTTTGCATGCCAGCAAAGGTACGATTCCGCGACACGCAACTGCAATTTAGTCTCGACTGGCAGTTACAGCATCACCAATCTCGGCGATGGCTCGCGCACGCTGACATTCACAGGTACACCCGCCCTTGCTGCCACCTTGGGCTGGAGCAGGGTGTTTGTGGAGCGTGATGGTTTGGTCTACGAGGGCTATCAAAATTTACCCGCCACCCGCTTGTCTGCGCGCTTTAACAAAACTGCAATGGATGCGCTGATGGCACAACTCGGGCTCAACACCGTGAGCTATTTCAACGGTTTGGCGGGTGGTTTTGATCCTGCGTCCACGGTCAGCTTGAATCAGCTTGCCTATTCCGGAACCTACATGGGTGCCATCAATGCCAGCGGATATTCGGCCGGCGATTTCACGGTAACGCGCAAATCCGATGGCACCAACAGCTGCGCCGGACACTATGTCTATACCAGTCCCGCGACTGCCGGTAGTGCGTTTTCCTGCCTGGTCACAATTACACCCACCGGTAGCGACGGATCAACCGCAACCATCACGATGACCGTGCCCGGGGGAACGACCGCCACAGGCACATTGAACTATTACACCGGCCGCATCAGCGCCGGAACATGGTCCGCAAGCAGCGGATCACCGGCATCAGGCACGTTTACAGGAAGCCGAATTTAAATTCCAGTCTCTCGGCATGCTTTGGGGGCATCCCCTTCATAGCAGCCAGGCGTTCCAAAGGCCGCTTGACGCAAGCGGCCTTTTTTTCTTGGTGCGCACAAGGTCAGGTCGCTGCCCGCCGCAAAGTCTCCACCACCGGGCGGCGCAGCACATCGCGCAGCCCCCACCAGCCTGCAGCCAGCGCCAGCAGCGCACCCGCCAGCGAGCCCAGCAGTGGCACCCACAGCGAGACGGTCCAGGAAAACTCAAACACGTAACGGGCCAGCGCCCAGCCCACACCACTGGCCACGCACGACGCCAAAAAGCCCGCCAGCAGCCCCACCCCCGCCAGCTCAATGCGCTGCACCTGGCGCAGCAACTGGTTTTGGGCACCCACGGCGCGCATGATGGCGAACTCGCGCGCACGCTCCTCACGCGTGGCGCTTACCGCGGCAAACAACACCACCAGGCCTGCGGCCAAAGTGAAGCCGAACAAAAATTCGACCGCGCTAACCACCTGGTCCAGGATGCGCTGAATTTGGCTGATGGTGGCGCTCATGTCCACATTGGTCACATTCGGAAACTGCCGCACCAGCGCGTTGTCAAAGCCTGGCGTGACTGGCGCTTTGAAAGCACCCATGTAGGTGGCGGGCACGCCCTCCAGGCGGCTGACCGGGTACATGGCAAAGAAGTTGGCGCGCATCGATGTCCAGTCCACTTTGCGCAGCGAGGTGACCTTGGAGTCCATCTGGATGCCTGCAATGTCAAAGCGCAGGGCATCGCCAAGTTTCAGACCCAAGGTCGTGGCAATGCCCTCCTCCATGCTGATGGCGCCTGCTTCTTCGGGCGTCCAGCGCCCGCCCACCACCTGGTTGTTGTCCGGTTTCGCGGCGCTGTGGCTGAGGTTGAACTCACGATCCACCAGCCGCTTGGCGCGATCATCGGTGTAGTCGTCCGATGTCACCGACTTGCCATTGACGGCGATCAGACGGCCGCGAATCATGGGGTACCAGTCCAGCTTGGCGACGCCCGCGCTGCGGACTGCTTCCAAAAAGCGGTCGGATTGATCGGCATGACGTTGATGACAAAGCGGTTGGGCGCGTCGGCAGGCGTGGCTTTGCGCCAGCTGGAAATCAAATCGGTGCGCAGCAGCACCAGCAATACCAGCGCCAGCAGGCCCACGGCCAGGGCGCTCTCCTGCACCACGGTGTAGGCCGGTCGTGCCGCAATTTGCCGTGTGGCCAGCACCAGCGCACGCGGTGCTGTCGTCTCATTGACGCTGGCGCGCAGCAGCCGAATGGCCAACCAGGCCAGTGCCGCAAAAAGCAAAACGGCACCCGCAAACCCGCCCACCGCGATGAGGCCCAGCTTCACATCGCTGCTCACCGCCAGCAGCAAGGCGGCAAACCCCAGCACCCCGATCGCCAGCACGCCCGCCGATGCGGGCCGCAAGCTGCCCACGTCGCGTCGAATCACACGCAGCGGTGGCACCTGTGCCAACTGCAAGACGGGTGGCAGACCGAAGGCACAGAGCAAGGTCAAACCCATGCCCATGCCCAGCCCC
>CAIWRE010000043.1 GCA_903914985.1 uncultured beta proteobacterium
CGGGTGGTCGATCCCTGCTTCCTGGACGCTGAAGGAGCGCGCTACCGTGTCTGATTCCACCTTTCGCAGCCCGTTTGCCGCCATGGCGCCGCACCGCATGCCCCAGCGCCAAGGCGAGGTTCAGGTTCGTCTGCACGCACAGCGCCTGAGCAGCGTCGTTCAAATCAGCACCTGGATGGGGGGAACGCAGCCCTTGTGTACGGCAATGACTGGTGCACTGGAGAAGACCGACCTGTTTCCCTTGCCGGACACCACTGGTCACACACTGCAATGTGCCATGGGCCTGCTGATGCGCACCGGGCCGCACGAATTCATGCTTGTGGGCGACGGCGCGGCGCCGCTGGAGACCTTGCGCAAACACGTGACGCCGGAAATCGGGTCCGTGCTCGACCTCAGCCACGCCCGCTGCCGTGTCCAGGTGGAGGGTCCCAAAGCGGTGGAAGCCTTGGGTAAATTGTTCGCCCTCGATTTCCGCGATGCGGCATTTCCGGTGGGTCAGGTCAAGCTCACGGGCCACCACCATGTGCCCTGCAGCATCCACCGCAGAGGCTCGGACCGCTTTGACCTGTACCTGCTCAGTACCTATGCCCACGGCCAACTCGAGTCTCTGTGCGATGTTGCGCTGGAATTCGGCGTGGAACTGACGCTCGACTAAGCGCCCTGGCAACTGCAAGTTCCGGCGTCCCCGGGGCGTCCGGCGATGTGAGAAAGCGGGTTAATCCGGCTGGCAAGTGTCCAGCGCACAGGACATGCAATCTGAAACTATTAAGATCGCGCCGGGCGGGACGTCCTGACCTCGGAGACATCGGATTGCCATGAATTTCACAAAAATCACTATTTTTCTATCCACACTGGCAATTGCCTCGGCATTGACGGCCTGCAGTGACAAAAAGCCGGCCGACAATTCCACCGCGCCGCCGGTGTCCGGACCCGCGCCTGCTGCGCCCGCCGCTTCGGCACCAGCGTCCGCCGCCTCCGCCCCTGCAGGTCCGCCTGTCACCGTGTCCACCGTCAAGGCAGAGGCCAAAGACCTGGCAGTGAACCTGCGTGCCAGTGGCACAGTGTTTCCCTTAGCCAGTGTCGATATCAAGGCGCAGATCAATTCTGTGGTGACCAAAATGCACATCAACGGTGGGCAGTTTGTGCGCACCGGTGACCCATTGTTCACCCTCGACGCGCGGGCGGACGAGGCCAATCTGGCCAAGATGCGCGCCCAACAAGCCAAAGACCAGGCCCTGCTCTCAGATGCCCAACGTCAACTCAAACGCGCCCAGGAACTCCTTGCACAAAATTTTGTCGCCAAAAGCGCAGTGGACACGGCTCAAACGGCGGTGGATTCCGCGGCAGCGACGCTGATGGCGGATCAGGCCGCGATTGACGCGGCCAAGGTGGCAGTGTCGTACAACCACATTACTTCGCCCTTGAGCGGCCGCGCCGGGGCCCTGAGCGTGTCCAATGGAACCGCAGTCCAAGCCAACATAAGCCCGATCGTCACCATCACCCAGATGGACCCGATTGCGGTGACCTTTAACCTGCCCCAACGCAACCTGGCCGACGCTATTGCAGCCCTGAAGGATGGCGGCGCAAAAGTCACGGCCACGCTGGCCGATGGCGGCGGGAGTTTTCAAGGCCGGCTTTACTTTGTGGACAACGCGGTGGATCCCGCTTCCGGCACGGTGCGGGCCCGCGCATTGTTCGACAACAAACAAGGGCGCTTGTGGCCCGGTGCCTATGTAGAGATTTCGCAGAACATCAATACGCTCAAAGATGCGGTGGTCGTGCCACAGGTTGCGCTGATTCAATCAGCCCGCGGGACCATTGTGTACGTGGTGGAAGATGGCAAAGCCGTGCTGCGACCGGTCAAGCAGGTCGGCGGCCAGAGCGGCGAAGCTGCCATTACCGGCATCGTGGCCGGTGACACGGTGGTGGTCGATGGCAAGCAAAACCTGCGCCCCGGATCGCTGGTGGTGGAGCGCGCCAAAGAGCCCAAGGCGGGCGCGTCAAGCGCCGCTGCGGGTACCTCTGTTGGCGCCAGCCCGGCACCCGCAGGGGCCGCATCACGCACTGCACCATGAATTTCTCCGAACTCTTTATCCGCCGTCCGGTGATGACGGTGCTGCTCAACGTGGCGATCGTCGCTGCAGGCGTCATCGGACTTCGCAGTATTCCGGTTGCCGCCTTGCCCAGCTACGACACGCCGGTCATCAATGTGTCCGCCAACCTGCCCGGCGCCAACCCGGAGACTATGGCCAGCTCGGTTGCGCTGCCCCTGGAAAAACAATTCCAGACGGTCCCCGGACTCAAAACCATCAGTTCCAGCAGCACGCTGGGCAGCACGTCCCTCACGCTCGAGTTCGAAGAAGGCCGCAACATCGATGCGGCGTCGGTAGACGTGCAGGCAGCGCTTCTGCGTGCGCAAAGGTCGCTCCCCATCGACATGACGGTGCCGCCCTCCTACCGCAAGGTCAATCCTGCGGACGCACCGGTTTTGCTGATCGCGCTGACCTCGCCATCACTGTCTCCAGCGGACTTGCAGGACTATGCAGAACACCTGATATCCCCTACCTTTTCCACCATCAATGGCGTGGCACAGGTCATTATTTACGGTGCAAAACGCTTTGCGGTCCGGGTGCGCGTCAAGCCCGAGGCCATGTTGGCCTCCAACATCAGTTTGGACGAACTCAGCAGCGCCCTGCGTGCTGCGAATGTGAACACACCGGTCGGGACCTTGGACGGCCCCCAACAATCCCTGGTACTTCAAGCCAACAAACAGCTAAAGACCGCGTCGGACTTTGGAAATCTGATCGTCAGTGCCAAAGGCGGCAATGCCGTCCGCTTGAAAGACCTGGCCAAGGTTGAAAACAGCGTCGAGACCCTGAAGAGCTGGGCCACGTTGAACGGCGAGAACTCGATCACCATTGCCATCCAGCGCCAACCAGGTGCCAACACGGTGCGTTTGGTGGACACCATCCGTGCGGCCATGCCGGACCTGCAGGCCCAAATGCCCCAGTCGGTGCGCATGACGCCCATCAACGACCGATCGGTGTCCGTGCGCGACGCGCTGCATGACGTGTCTTTGACCTTGGCAGGCACCATCGTGCTGGTGGTGCTGGTGATATTTCTGTTCTTGCGCCGGTTTGTGGCGACTGCCATTCCCACCTTGTCCCTGCCCATTTCACTCATGGGCGCGGTGGCCCTGCTGTGGGGCATGTCGTACAGCCTGGACAATATTTCGCTCCTGGGGCTCACCCTGGCCGTGGGCCTGGTGGTGGACGATGCCATTGTGGTGCTGGAGAACATCATTCGCCACGTGGAGAACGGTGAAACGCCTTTTCACGCCGCCTTGGTCGGCGCTCGCGAGGTGGGGTTCACCATCGTCTCGATCTCTAGCTCGCTGATCGCGGTTTTCATTCCCATTTTCTTCATGCCCGGTGTCATCGGGCTGCTGTTTCACGAATTTGCGGTGGTGGTGGGCCTGGCCATCATCGTGTCGGCGTTTGTGTCTTTGACACTGGTGCCCATGCTGGCTGCTCGCTTTTTGACCGACGACGCGCACAAGAAGGCGCCTGGCCTGCTGGTGCGGCTGTTCGAGCGGGGGTTTGACGCGACACTGGCGGGCTATACCCGGGTGTTGGATTTGGCTCTGGGCCACCGCAAAACCATTTTGCTGCTGGCGGCCAGCACCTTTGTGGGCACGTTTTGGCTGGTCAACATCATTCCCAAAGGTTTTTTCCCCGAGGAAGACATTGGCCAAATTCAAGTGTCCACTGAAGCCAGCGAGGACATCTCCTTCCCCGCCATGGTGGCACTGCAAGAGCGGGCGGCCGCCATCATCCGTGCGGACCCCAACATCAGTGCGGTGAGCTCCTTCAATGGCGGCAACAATGCCCAAAACGCAGGGCGAATGTTTATCAGCCTTAAGCCGCCGGGCCAGCGACTACCTATGAAACAGGTGATTGAGGGTCTGCGCAAGAAGCTCAGGACCGTGGCGGGCATTAACGTGTTCATGCGACCGGTGCAAAACCTGCAGCTCGGTGGACGCCCCAGCAAGGCGCAATTCCAGTACATCCTGCAAAGCGTGAAGGCGGACGAGCTCAATGGCTGGGCCAGCAAACTCCAGGAGCGTATGCGCGCAGACCCGATTTTCAGGGACGTGACCAGCGACGCCCAACTCCGCGCACTGCAAGCCCAGCTCAATATAGACCGCGATCGGGCCAACGCCTTGGGTATTTCGGTCGACGCTATTCGTTCGGCGCTGTTCAGTGCATTCGGCGAACGCCAGGTGTCCACCATTTACCTGCCGGTGGACACTTACCAGGTGATCATGGAAGTGGCACCCGAGGCCAAGACGGATGAATCCGCGCTGTCAGGCATCTATGTACGGGCCAACACCGGCACCCTGGTGCCCCTGTCAAGCTTTACCACCGTGGAGCGCTCGGTAGGCCCCACGGCCATCAACCATGTGGGGCAGCTGCAGGCAGTCACCGTTTCGTTCAATCTCGCACCGGGCGCCGCCCTGGGGGACGCCACCACCAAGATCGACGCCGCACGCGAAGCGATCCAAATGCCGTCGAGCATCATTACCACCTATGGCGGTGACGCTGCGGTGTTCAAGAGTTCTCAGGGCAGCCAAATGGTCCTCGTGATCGCTGCGCTGCTGGTCATCTACGTCTTGCTGGGCGTGCTGTACGAAAGCTATATCCACCCGATCACGATTTTGGCGGGCCTGCCCTCTGCGGCCGTGGGCGCACTGGCCACCTTGATGCTCTTTGGCCAGGATCTGACCCTGATTGCCACCATCGGTATCGTGCTCTTGATCGGTATTGTGAAAAAGAACGCGATCATGATGATTGACTTTGCCCTGGATGCTCAGCGCCACCAGGGAATGACGCCGCACGAGGCGATACGCACCGCCTGCATTCTGCGTTTTCGTCCCATCATGATGACCACCTTGGCGGCCTTGGTGGGCGCGCTGCCGATCGCCTTGGGCATAGGCGCAGGCGCTGAGTTGCGTCAGCC
>CAIWRE010000044.1 GCA_903914985.1 uncultured beta proteobacterium
AGTTTTCGGAAATGCTAAACACCAGGTAAAGCGCCGCCAGCACGCCAATGAGTGACTGCCAGAAATATTTCTCGCGGGAGCGCATGCCTTCGGGGTCTTTGTTCACCACCTTGCGCCAGTCGTCCACCCAGCCAATGGCACCAAAGCCCAGGGTGACGATGAGCACAATCCAAATAAAGCGGTTGCTGACATCGGACCACAGTAATGTGGCGCTGGTAATCGACAAAAGAATCAACACACCGCCCATGGTGGGTGTGCCGCTTTTGGCCAGGTGGCTCTCCATGCCGTAGCCGCGGATCGGCTGACCGATTTTCAGTGCGCGCAGACGGCGTATCACCGCGGGCCCCGCCGCCAATCCGATCAGCAGCGCGGTGAGTGCTGCCATGACGGCGCGAAATGTCAGGTACTGGAACACGCGCAAGAACCCCCACTCGGGGTTCTGGGCTTGCAGCCACTGTGCCAGGCTTAGCAGCATGCAGCTTCTCCCTGCGTGCTGGCGATCTGTTGAATCGCGGCCACTGCCCGCTCCATCTTCATGAAGCGCGAGCCTTTGACCAGCACACTGTTGGTGTCTGCCAATGCCGTCTCCAGCGCGGCGTTGAGTGCTTCCATAGAGTCAAAGTGCTGTGCGCCTTGGAAAGCGTCAACAGCCGACTGGCTGAGTTCGCCCAAGGCCAGTAAACGGTCGATACCCAGGCTCCGTGCGTAGGCGCCGATTTCAGCGTGGAATTGCGGTCCCTGGTTGCCCACTTCGCCCATGTCGCCCAGCACCAAGAGGCGTGGGCCGGGCAGGTCGCGCAGCACTTCGCAGGCCGCACGCACCGAGTCGGGATTGGCGTTGTAGGTGTCGTCCACCACGGTGATGCTGCGCCCGCCCATCGTTACCGCAAATGCGCGGGAGCGGCCCCGCACCGGCTCAAAGGCTTGCAGGCCGCGCTCCACCGCCTCGGCAGGTACGCCAGCGGCCAGCGCGCAGGCTGCAGCGGCCCAGGAATTGCGCACATTGTGCTGTCCGGCAATGGCGAGCCGGTAGCGCAAGACGACGGCGCCATTCGGTGTGTGTGCTTGGGCTTGCACGTCCCAGGCACCATCGCGCCATTGTGCGTTCAAGCCTGAGACGGCGTTGCCCCTTGCGCTGGCGGCAAAACCCAGCGTGCGCCGATGACCAGCCATGCTTTGCCAGACGCTCGTGTAGGCATCGTCCAACGGAAAAACCGCGCAACCAGTAGGCGTTAAGGCTTGGAGCACAGCGCCGTTTTCTGCGGCAACGGCGTCCACGGTGTGCATGAATTCGAGGTGTTCACGCTGCGCGTTGTTCACCAGGGCCACGGTGGCCTGTGCCAGAGCGGCGAGCTGTGCAATTTCGCCAGGGTGGTTCATGCCCAGCTCCACGACCGCAATCCTATGGTGAGCGCGCAAGCGCAGCAGGGTGAGGGGCACCCCGATGTCGTTGTTCAAGTTGCCTTGGGTCGCCAGGTTGGCGTCGCCCGGTGCATAGACCTGCAGGATGGAGGCAATCATTTGCGTCACCGTGGTCTTGCCATTGCTGCCTGTGACTGCAATCAATGGCAGCTCAAACTGCGCGCGCCAGGCACGTGCCAACTGGCCCAGCGCGGCCTTGGTGTCATGCACTTCAATGCGGGGCAGACCGGCGGGCAGCCGATGCGCCTCCAAACCGCTGCGGCAGATGACCGCAACCGCGCCTTTGCTTTGCGCCTCATGCAAGAGCGCATTGGCGTCAAAGGTGTCGCCTTGCAAGGCCACAAACAGGTCGCCGCTGGCAATGCTGCGGGTGTCGGTGTGCACCCGTGCGATGGCGGTGGACGTGTCGCCGTCAACGTTCGCGGGTGTGCTTGCGGCCTTGCCACTGTGGCTGAGCCATTGGGCAACCTGCCCCAGGGTCATCAGTGCGGCGTTCATGCGTGCACCTCCGAGCCCTTGCGCAGGGCCAAGGCCTTGAGTGCGTGAATGCGGTCGGAAAAACGCGTTTTGACGCCATCGATTTCTTGCGTCTCTTCGTGGCCTTTGCCTGCCAGCAACACCACGTCGCCTGGTGCGGCACGTTCGATGGCACTGTGGATCGCGGCGCTGCGGTCCACCTGGACATCGGCTTGCGGGTGGCCGGACATGCCCGCCAGAATTTGCGCGACGATGCTCGCAGGTTTTTCGCTGCGCGGGTTGTCACTGGTCACCACGGTGTGGTCAGCTTTGGCGGCGGCAATGGCACCCATGAGAGGGCGTTTGGCGGCGTCGCGGTCACCGCCGCAGCCGAACACGCACCACAATTGGCCCGCGCGTTGTTGTGCCAGCGGGCGCAGTGCGTCCAAAGTTTGCGCCAGTGCGTCGGGCGTGTGGGCATAGTCCACCACCACCAGGGGGGTGCCCTCGCCACCCAGGCACTCCAGTCGGCCCGGAACCGGGCGCAGCCGTTCACAGGTTTGCACTGCCGTGGTCAGGTCTACACCCAGTGCACGCATGACGGCTACGACGTTCAAGAGGTTGCTCACGTTGTAGTGGCCAATCACCTGGCTTTGCAGCGTACATGTCTGCCCGGCTTCCAACACCTCAAAGCGCAAGCCGCCTGCAGCGTGTGTGATGTTGCGCGCCTGCAGCCGCGCAGCGCCTTGAATGGAGGTCGTCCACAGGTCCAGCGTCGATGCATCGCGTGCCAGTTCATGGGCCAGGACTGCGCCTTGGGCATCATCCGTGTTCACCACCGCGCTTTGCAAGCCACTCCCATCGAACAGGCGGCGCTTGGCGGCCCAGTAGGCCTCCATACTGCCGTGGTAATCCAAATGGTCCTGGGTGAAATTGGTGAACACGGCCGTGCGAATGCGCAGACCGTTTAATCGGCCCTCTTCGATGCCAATGGACGAGGCCTCGATGGCACAGGCTTGCAGTCCTTGCCCAATGAATTGCTTCAATGCGCTCTGCAGCGACACCGCGTCGGGCGTGGTCATGCCGGTGGAGCGCAGAGCCGCCAAGGTGTCGCCCGGGACTGATGCGGGTGGGCTGTCGGGCAAAGGCGGCTTACCCACGCCCAGGGTGCCAATCACGGCGCAGGGCTGCGTCAAGGGGGGTGGCAGGGCGCTCAAGGCCTGGGCCAACCACCAGGCGCACGAAGTCTTGCCGTTGGTCCCGGTGATAGCCAGCACATCGAGATGGTGTGAGGGATGGTCGAAGAATGCGTCGGCAATGGCGCCCGCGTCGAGCTTCAACCCGTCGTAAGCCGCCACCCGGTGGTCGTCCAATCCAAAAGCGTCCAGGCCTTGCGCCTCAACGAGGCATGCAGCGACGCCTTGCTGCAATGCCGGGGACACGTAGGCGCGTCCGTCAACCATGGCGCCGGGAATGGCGACAAAACCATCACCCACGCCGAGGGCGCGACTGTCGCTGCCCAGGGTACCGCGCACCAGTGTGCGCAGCCATTGCGCTGCCTGGTCAGGCGTGGAGAGTCTGG
>CAIWRE010000045.1 GCA_903914985.1 uncultured beta proteobacterium
GAGGATGGCGTCGGTGTGGTGGCTGGAATAGTGGTTGATATGGGCGATTGCCGCGTCCACCCCGTCCACCACCTTCACGCTGATGATGGGTGCCAGGTATTCCTCAAACCAGTCTTGCTCGCTGGCGTCTTGCAGCTGAGCGCCGGCCACCTTGGCCAAAATCGTCCGGGCCTCGGGGCACACGCGCATTTCCACCCCCTTGGCGGCATAAATTGCGCCAATGCGGGGCAGAAACTCTGCCGCCACGCCCCGTGCCACCAGCAGGCTTTCGCTGGCATTGCAGGGGCTGTATTTTTGGGTCTTGGCGTTATCGGCCACCTTGACGGCCATGTCCAGATCGCAGGGGTCGTCCACATAGGTGTGGCAGTTACCGTCCAAATGCTTGATGACCGGCACTTTGGCGTCGCGGCTGATGCGCTCGATCAGACCCTTGCCACCGCGCGGAATAATCACGTCCACGTACTGCGGCATGGCAATAAGTTCGCCCACCATCGCGCGGTCGGTGGTTTGCACCAGTTGCACGGCGTGCGCAGGCAATCCGCTCTCAGTTAGCGCCTGCTCCACCAGCAGCGCCAGCGCTTTGTTGGAGTCAATCGCCTCCGAGCCGCCGCGCAAAATGCAGGCATTGCCGCTCTTGATGCTCAGGCTGGCCGCCTCAATCGTCACATTGGGCCGGCTCTCGAAAATCATGCCAAACACGCCGATGGGCACACGCATCTGGCCCACGCGAATGCCGCTGGGTTGCTGTTTCATGCCGATGATCTCGCCGATCACATCCGCCATGGCCGCCAGCTGCTCGCAACCCTGGGCACAGGTTTCCAGCACAGCAGGTGTGAGCTTGAGGCGGTCCACCAGGGGGGCGGCCAACCCGGCAGCGCGGGCGCGGTCCAGGTCTTTGGCGTTGTCGATTTGCAGTGCAGCGGTGTTGCTGCGCAGCAGGGCGGCCAGGCGCGTCAAAGCTTGGTTTTTGCGCGCGGTGGAGGCACTGGCCATCAGCGCGCTGGCGGCTTTGGCTTGTGCGCCCAGGGCGTGGGCCATGTCGGAAAGAGTGGAGGCGGTCATGGCGCCATTTTCACCGATCGCCAGCGTCTAAAAAAGACGCTTGTGCGAAACGCTTCAGCGCCGGGCGGCTACGGCAGCACGCTCGGCCCCGCCCTTGCACAGCGCGCACAGTTGCTGCGCCAGCCGGTGCAGCGCTTGCCAGCCGTCTGACGGCCAGTCCGGCTGCTTGAGACCTTTCACAATGCCATCCACCAGCTGGGCGGCGTGCAGCAGTTCCGCCACCTGCTTCGCACTGATGCGCGGCAGGACGCGCTCAAACAGCCGCTCTTTGGTGCCCCAGATGCGGTTTTCACGCAAGGCCATGGGCAGCGGGCGGCCTTGGACCATGGCATCTTTGACGCGTTTGAGTGCGCGAATGTCTTCCGCCAGGGTGTAGTGCACCAGCACCTCGGCCTCACCCTCGGCCTGCAGACCGTCAAGCATGTGTTGCACCCGCAGCGCCTGGCCGGCCAGCACCGCTTCCGAGAGCTTGAACACGTCGTAGCGCGCCACATTCAGCACCGCAGACTCCACCTGCTCCCGCGTGAGCACACCGTCGTTGGCGGGTGTGGGCGGGTACAGCAATGCGAGTTTCTGAATCTCCTGGTGCGCAGCGAGCAAATTGCCCTCCACCCGATCGGCAAAAAATTGCAGCGTATGCTGGCCCTCCAGCCCCGCAGCGACGCGCTGGCCCTGGACGGCCAAGCGCTGGGCAATCCACTGCGGCAAGGCCTGGCGCTCCACCGGCTCCACTTGCAGCGTCACGCCGTAGTTCTCCAGCGCCAAGAACCAGGCGCTGGACTTGGTGGCTTTGTCCAGCCGGGGCAAGAGCACCACGGTCAATGTGCTGTCGTTGTCTTTCGATTGTTCGGCAATCTGCTGCAGCGCTGCGCTGCCCTCTTTGCCCGGTTTGCCGCTGGGAATGCGGATTTCGATAATTTGCTTGTCGGCAAACAGACTCAGGCTGCCCAGCGCGGCCAGCACCTCGCTCCAGTCAAAGTGGGCACCGGCCACCGTGTGGGCACTGCGCTCGCTAAAGCCTTGGGTGCGGGCATGGGCGCGCAAGGCGTCCAGCGCTTCCAGTTGCAGCAGGGGTTCATCACCGTGCAGGGTGTACAGACTTTTCAGCCCACGCTCCAAGTGGCGGCCGAGCTGCAGGGGGGCAATCTGCATGGATTGCGCGCTCAGGGCGCCAAGGTTTTGATGGCAGCCAGGCGGCGCACCAGTTGCTGCACCGCGTCGGACTGCATGTCGCGGTAGAGCATGCGCTCTTCCGCCTCTTTGGCCAGCACGGCGGATTCGCTAAAGCTCATGTCACGCTGCAAATTCACGGTGGTGGGTGCAATCAGCTCCACCCCGGCCGGCGTACGCAAGCGAAAGCGCACGCGCAGGCGCAGCTGAAATTCACGCACCTGGCCTGATGCGTTGACGCCGGTGACCGCCTTGTCGCGAACGTCTTCCAGGATGTCGACCACGGCGTCGGGCGCTGTGCCCTCTGCGGTGGGCACCAGAGGCCGCAGCTTGACGCCGAAGTTACGCGCAAGCTCAGCCGCCACGCCTGTGCCTTTTTCAGGCGTTACGGCCACGGTGTCAAACGCAAAGTTTTGGCTGTTGCGCAATGCAAAGCCGCAACCCGACAGCGACAGCACCGCGCTCAAACCGATGAGCAATCCGGCGCGCCGCGCGGCACCAAGCGTGTGGATGGAGCGGCGCTGAGCGGGGTAGTTCATGAATCGGC
>CAIWRE010000046.1 GCA_903914985.1 uncultured beta proteobacterium
CGTGTTCAGCCACCGCTGGGGCGAATCAGACGGGGTGGCAAAGCCCTTTGACCAGGTGGTGATGGACATTCCGATTGGCAGCGGGCCCTACAAAATCGGGCCGGTCAACTTCGGCAAAGACATCACCTATGTGCGCGACAGTGCCTACTGGGCCAAAGACCTGAATGTGCGGCTGGGTACCGCCAACTTTGACCGCGTGACCGTCAAAATTTACAAGGACAACACCGCACGTTTGGAGGCGCTCAAGGCGGGTGAATTTGATTTGATGCGGTTTTTCTCCGCCGGCGACTGGGCGCGGCGCGTCACCGGGCGCAAATTTGACAGCGGCGAGCTGGTCAAAGCCGAGTTTAAACACCGCCTGCCCACCGGCTTTCAGAGCTATGTGCTCAACCTGCGGCGTGACAAGCTTAAAGATGTGCGGGTGCGCCAGGCGCTGGGCCTGGCACTGGACTACGAGTGGATGAACCGGCAGATGTTTTATGGCGCTTACCAACGTGTGCAAGGCCTGTTTGGCAATACGGCCTGCCAGGCAACCGGCATGCCTGACGCCAAAGAACTGGCACTGCTTTCGCCCTGGCGAGCCGAGGTGCCCGCCGGCGTATTCGGCCCCATGGCCATTGCGCCGCGCACCGACGGCGACAACAGCTTGCGCGGCAACCTGCGCCAAGCGCAGCAGTTGCTCAAAGACGCGGGCTGGGAATACCGCAACGGCGCTTTGCGCAACAGCGCCAACGAGCCGCTCGAGCTGGAATACCTGGACAGCAACGAGGGCGGCGCCCGCGTGGTCACGCCCTGGGCGCGCAACCTGGAAAAAATTGGGGTGACGCTCAAGTTCCGGCCGGTCGACTACGCGCTGTACCAGCAGCGCCTGCAAAAATTTGACTTTGACATCACCTCACTGGCCTATGGCGGCACCCACAACCCCGGCCAGGAGTTTGCTGACTTGTTTGGCAGCAAGGCCGCCGACCAGGAAGACTCAGGCAACCACAGCGGAATCAAAAGCCCGGCCGTGGACGCCTTGGTAGCGCGCATGGTGGCCGCTAAGTCTCAGGCCGAGCTGCTGCCAGCCTGCCGCGCACTCGACCGTGTGATTGCCCACAGCCATATCTTTGTGCCGCAATGGTCGGCCGCCACCCACCGTATTGCTTTTAATGCCTGGCGCCTGCAAAAACCTGCGGTGCTGCCACCCTATGCCCAGGGCGAAACCTGGGCCATCGACACCTGGTGGGCCCGCTAAGCATGTTGCTCTACATCCTCAAACGCCTGGTGCTCATGGTGCCCACCCTGTTGGGTATCTTGTTGCTGACTTTTGTGGTGATTCAGTTTGTGCCGGGCGGGCCGGTGGAGCAGTACCTGGCTGAAGCGAAAGCCGGTGCCGGCAGCGGTGCCGAAGGAGGCGGCCTGAGCTACCGGGGTGCGCAAGGGGTCGACCCCAAGCGCATTGAGCAGGCCAAGGCGCTCTACGGCTTTGACAAACCGGCACCCGAGCGGTTTTGGCAAATGCTGACGCAGTTCGCGCGCTTTGACCTGGGCAAGAGCTTTTTTCAGAACCGCAATGTCTCAGAGCTCATCTGGGAAAAGTTGCCTGTGTCCATGAGCCTGGGCCTGTGGACGTTTTTCATCAGCTATCTGGTGGCGGTTCCGCTGGGCGTGGCCAAAGCGGTGCGTGCGGGCTCCAGGTTTGACTTGCTGACGTCCATCGTGGTGCTGGTGGGCTATGCGATTCCCGGTTTTGTACTGGGTGTGGCGCTTTTGGTGGTGTTTGGGGGGCAACTGCAATGGTTTCCCCTGCGCGGGCTCACCTCAGGCAACTGGGAGCAGCTCAGTTGGGGGGCACGCATCACCGACTACCTGTGGCACATCGCCCTGCCGGTTACGGCCATGGTGCTGGGCAGCTTTGCGACCACTGCCATGTTGACCAAAAACGCGTTCCTGGAAGAAATCCGCAAACAGTACGTGGTCACCGCCCGCGCCAAAGGCTTGTCAGAGCGCCGCGTGCTGTGGAAGCATGTGATGCGCAACGCGCTCATTCCCATCGTTACCGGTTTTCCCGCGGCGTTTGTCGGGGCCTTTTTTACCGGTGCGCTGTTGATTGAAACCCAGTTTTCGCTCGATGGCTTGGGCTTGCTGAGCTACGAGAGCGTCATCCGCCGGGACTATCCCGTGGTGATGGGAACGCTGTACTTGTTTACTTTGATCGGATTGGTGACCAAGCTGATTTCCGATCTTTGCTATGTGTGGGTGGATCCGCGTGTCAAATTTGACTAAAACCCTGGCGAGCCCCAGCCCGTCCCGCAGAGCTTGGATGCGTTTCCGGCGCAACCGGGTGGGTTTTTTCAGCCTGGTCATTTTTTGCGTGTTGGTGGGCCTGAGCCTGGCGGCCGAGCTGGTGTCCAACGACCGGCCCCTGGTGGTGTCTTACCAAGGGCAGTATTACTGGCCCATGGTGCGCGATTACCCGGAAACCACCTTTGGCGGAGACTTCAACACGCCCGCCGACTACCTTGACCCCTTTGTTCAGCACCAGCTCGCCGAGCCAGGCAATTGGGCCTTGTTTGCCCCCAATCGTTACGGCCCCAAAACCCTGAATTACTTTGCGCGTTCACCCAACCCCGCGCCACCCACAGTAGACAACTGGCTGGGCACCGACGACCGGGGGCGCGATTTGCTGGCGCAGCTGATTTATGGTTTTCGGGTCAGCGTCTTGTTTGCCTTGGCGCTGACCACCACCGGCGTGCTCTTGGGTATCGTGACTGGCGCAATTCAGGGATTTTTTGGCGGCAAGACCGACCTGGCTCTGCAGCGCGTGATTGAGGTGTGGAGCGCCATGCCCGAGCTGTATTTGCTGATTATTTTCAGCGCGGTGTTTGCGCCCAGCATTGGTTTGCTGCTGGTCTTGCTCAGCCTGTTTGGCTGGATGGGTCTGAGCGACTATGTGCGCGCCGAGTTTCTGCGCAACCGGCAAATGGACTATGTGCGCGCCGCCCGTGCCCTGGGCGTGTCGAACTGGAAAATCATCACCCGCCATGTGCTGCCCAACAGCCTGACGCCCGTGGTCACGTTTTTGCCCTTTCGCATGAGCGGCGCGATTTTGGCGCTCACATCGCTCGACTTTTTAGGCCTGGGTGTCCCGCCCGGCACGCCCTCGCTGGGGGAGTTGCTGTCGCAGGGCAAGAACAATATCGATGCCTGGTGGATTTCTCTTTCCACCTTTGGCGTCTTGGTGATCACTCTGCTGCTGCTGACTTTAATGGGTGACGCTTTGCGCGACGCGCTCGATCCCCGAAAGGCGGAGCAATGAGTCTGCTTACTGTGCAAGGCCTGCGCATCGCCTTTGGTGGCCAGGAGGTCGTCCACGGGGTGGACTTTCGCATTGAGGCGGGTGAAAAACTCGCTCTGGTGGGGGAGTCCGGCTCCGGCAAGACGGTCACTGCTCTGAGTCTGCTGGGCCTGGCCCAGGGGGCGCAGTGCAGTGGCAGGGCCCAGTTTGAGAGCGCTGGCCTGTCTTTGGACCTGCTGCAGGCCTCGCCGCAGGCGCTGCGCAATGTGCGGGGCCAGGACATTGCCATGATTTTTCAGGAACCCATGACGGCACTCAATCCGGTGTTGACGGTGGGAGAACAAATTGCCGAAGTGCTGCAACTCAAAACAGGGCTGACCGCTCGGCAAGCGGCGCAAGCAGCAGTGGGCTTGTTGAATGACACCGGCATTCAGGAACCCGAGCGGCGCGCCCGCGCCTACCCCCACCAGCTCTCGGGTGGGCAGCGCCAGCGCGCCATGATCGCCATGGCTTTGGCCTGCCGGCCCAAGCTGCTGCTGGCCGACGAGCCGACCACGGCATTGGACGTCACGGTGCGCCGGCAGATTTTGGATTTGCTGGACGGTTTGCAAAAAAAGCACGGCATGGCGGTGCTCCTGATTACCCACGACCTGAACCTGGTGCGCCAATTTGCCGACCGGGTTGCGGTCATGGAAAACGGCTACCTGGTGGAGCAGGGCGAGGTGGCAGAGGTGTTCGCCACGCCTGCCCACCCTTACACCCGCCGTCTGCTGGCCAGCAAACCGGTGCGCCATGTGGCCCCGGTGCAGGACGGGGCCCCCACTGCGCTGCGCACCCGGTCTTTGCGCGTCACTTACCCCGTGCCGCGACCTGGCATTCGCGGCTGGTTCAGCAGCGGCGCGTTTGTGGCAGTGGACTCTGCCACGCTGGAGGTGGCTGCGGGACAAACGATGGGCGTGGTCGGGGAGTCCGGATCGGGTAAGTCCACGCTGGCCTTGGCGGCTTTGGGTTTGCTGCGCGCCAGCGGTGACATCGATGTGTTCGGCCAGCGCTGGGGGCGGGGTGTTCGCGCGGATTTGGCGATCCGCAAACGGATGCAAGTGGTGTTTCAAGACCCGTTTTCATCCCTTTCGCCCCGCATGACGGTCGAAGAGATCGTCGGCGAGGGACTGCGGGTGCACCAGCCGCAACTGTCGGCCAGCCAGCGCCAGGCCCAGGTGATCGCGGCTTTGGCCGAGGTGGGGCTGGGCGAAGACCAGTTTGCCGGCCTGTTGCAGCGCTACCCCCACCAGTTTTCAGGCGGCCAGCGCCAGCGCATTGCGATTGCCCGCGCTTTGGTCGTTGCGCCGGACATCCTGGTGCTCGACGAGCCGACCAGTGCCTTGGACGTCACCATGGCGCAGCAAATTCTGGACTTGCTGCAGCACCTGCAGCGCCAACGCGGTTTGTCTTACCTGCTGATCACCCACGATGTGGCCGTGGTCCAGGCCATGGCGCACGCGGTGATCGTGATGAAAGACGGTCAGGTGGTGGAATCGGGTCCTGTCGAGGCGGTGCTGGGCAATCCGCAGCACGCCTACACCCGAAACTTGCTGGCCGCCAGCGAATAATTCCTTAAGAATCAAGGCGTTAAGCGCGCTTTTCCAGTACAATCCGAGCTTCACGACCAAACGGGCGGGTATATACCGCCCGTTTTTTTTGGTCGATCGTTTTTTGATGCCTGTGCTTTTGAGGTGCCGGCAAAGCTTGTTGAGACGGATTATTCAGACGTGGCATTGCAGGACATCGTGACGCAAACCGTGGTGGGGCTCGGGTATGACTTGGTCGAAATCGACCGGTCGGCCGGGGGCTTGCTGCGCATCACGATTGACCTGCCCTGGGTGCAGGCCCCCGAGGGTGAGGTGCAGGTGGAGCAGTTCATCACTGTCGAAGATTGCGAGAAGGTCACGCGCCAGCTGCAGTTTGCGCTGGAAGTGGACGGCATCGAGTACCGCCGTCTGGAAGTGTCCTCGCCCGGCATCGACCGGCCTTTGCGCCATGCGCAGGATTTTGAGCGGTTTGCCGGTCAAGTGGTGGATGTGATCCTGAAAGCGCCCATTGGTGTAGCAGCGACCGGCCAGGTCAGCGCGAACCGCAAGAAGTTTCGCGGCACGCTGGAGCGACTGGAGGATGCGCAGGGTGTAGTGGCATGGCAAATTGTGTGGAGCGACGCGCCTGCCGTGAAGCCCGGCCAAAAGGTGAGCAAAAAGCGCGTGCCGCCGCCACTGCAAGCCTTGGGCTTTGCGCTGGACGAGTTGCGTGAAGCGCGTTTGGCGCCGATTGTGAGTTTTAAGGGGCGTGGCAGCGGTGCAGAGTTGCACGGCGGCGAAGCGTCGGTTTCGTAGTTATTGAAATAGAGTGTTCAGGAGAGTCTAGGCATGAATCGCGAATTGTTGATGTTGGTTGAGGCTATCTCGCGCGAGAAAAACGTCGAGCGTGACGTGGTGCTGGGTGCCGTCGAAGCGGCTTTGGCCCAGGCGACGAAAAAGCTGTACGAGGGTGACGTGGACATTCGCGTTGCGCTGGACCGTGACAGCGGTAACTACGAGACCTTCCGCCGCTGGCACGTCGTGCCCGACGAGGCCGGTTTGCAGTTGCCCGACCAGGAAATCTTGCTGTTTGAAGCCAAAGAGCAAATCCCCGACATCGAGGTGGATGAATACATCGAAGAGCCGATTGATTCGGTGCCCATCGGCCGTATCGGCGCCATGGCGGCCAAGCAAGTCATTCTGCAAAAAATCCGCGATGCCGAGCGCGAAATGCTGCTCAACGAGTTCATGTCCCGTGGCGACAACATCTTCGTGGGCACCGTCAAGCGCATGGACAACGGCGATCTGATCGTCGAGAGCGGTCGCGTCGAAGGCCGCTTGCGCCGCAACGAGATGATCCCCAAAGAAAACTTCCGCGCTGGCGACCGTGTGCGCGCCATGATCATGGAAGTGGATCTGACCCTGCGCGGTGCGCCCATTGTGTTGTCGCGCTCCGCGCCCGACTTCATGATTGAGCTGTTCCGCCAGGAAGTGCCTGAGATCGAACAAGGCCTGCTCGAGATCAAATCCTGCGCCCGTGACCCCGGTTCACGCGCCAAGATTGCCGTGCTGTCGCATGACAAACGCGTGGACCCAATCGGTACCTGCGTCGGTGTGCGTGGCACCCGCGTCAACGGCGTGACCAACGAGCTCGCCGGCGAGCGAGTGGACATTGTGCTGTGGAGCGAAGATCCCGCGCAGTTTGTGATCGGCGCACTCGCACCTGCCAATGTGTCGTCCATCGTGGTGGACGAAGAGCGCCACGCCATGGACGTGGTTGTGGACGAGGAAAACCTGGCGATCGCCATTGGCCGTGGCGGCCAAAACGTGCGCTTGGCGTCTGAGTTGACCGGCTGGAAAATCAACATCATGGACGCAGCCGAGTCTGCGCAAAAGCTGGCGGTTGAGACCGATTCGGGCCGCCGCCTGTTCATGGACAAGCTCGATGTGGACGAAGAAATCGCCGACATCCTGATTGCCGAAGGCTTTACCAGCCTGGAAGAAGTGGCGTATGTGCCTTTGCAGGAAATGCTGGAAATCGAGAGCTTTGACGAAGACACCGTCAATGAGCTACGTACCCGTGCCAAAGACGCCTTGTTGACGATGGAAATCGCCCGTGAAGAAACCGTCAGCCAGGTCTCGCAGGACTTGCGCGACTTTGCCGGTTTGAGCACCGCGCAAATCGCCCAACTGGCAGAAGCCGGTGTGCACACGCTCGACGATTTTGCCGACCTGGCGACCGACGAACTTACAGAAATTACAGGCCAGTCTGCGGACGAAGCCACGGCCCTGATCATGAAGGCGCGTGAACATTGGTTTGCCAATGACGCAGCCGCATAAGAGTGATGGTCATGCAATCGAAATTCCAGTAATGGCTAGCAGTTGCCCCCAGGGCCCTGTTAGCCGACGCCAAAGGTTACACAACAAATGTCCAGTACGACCGTCGCCGAG
>CAIWRE010000047.1 GCA_903914985.1 uncultured beta proteobacterium
CAGCCTGGTGCCCACCATGACCGTGGCGCAAAATCTGTTTCTGGGCCGTGAGAAGTTTTACAACCGCCTGCGCGGGGTGTACATCTCGGCGCAGCAGTTTTTGCAATCGCTCAACTTTGATGTGGACCCGACTGCCAGCGTTGCACTCCTGGGTGCGGCCAAAAAGCAGATGGTGGAGATTGCACGGGCCGTGCTGCACGACGCGCGCATCATCATTTTTGACGAGCCCACGGCCAGTTTGACGCCCGAGGAAAAGAAGTACTTCTTCGACCTGGTGTTCAACCTCAAGGCGCGGGGCGTCTCGGTTATCTTTATTTCGCACGCGCTCGAAGAAGCACTGCTTCTGGCAGACCGCATCACCGTGCTGCGCGATGGCCAGCACGTGGTGACCGATGACAAAGCCAATTTTGACCGCGCGCGCATTATTCAGGCCATGGTCGGACGCGACTTGTCGCAAACGCTGTACGGCCAGAGCAAGACCATGGTGCGCAAGCAAGGCGAATGCGTGCTGTCGGTGCGCAATTTGCGCATGGCGTCCATGGTGAAAAACAATTCGCTGTCGGTTTTTGCGGGTCAGGTCACCGGTGTGTTTGGACTCGTGGGTTCGGGGCGTACCGAGACTTTCAAAGTGGTGGCCGGGCTGATCAAGCGCGACTTCTTCCATGGTGGCGAAGTCCTGCTGCGTGGTAAACCCATTCGCTACCGGGTGGCGCGCCAAGCGGTGGAAGACGGTATTGCTTACATCACCGAAGACCGCAAAGTCGAAGGTTTCTTTGAGACCATGTCGATTGCGCAAAACATTTACATGGGTTTGCTGGGCAAGCTCGGAAACATTCGCGGCGTGGTATCCGGGTCCAAAGCCACCGAGGTGGGGGACTTCTGGAGCAAATTGCTCAAGGTGCGAGCCATCAGCCACGACGTCAAAGTGATCGAACTCTCGGGCGGCAACCAGCAAAAGGTGGTGATTGCCAAATCGCTGGTGCAGGATCCGGATGTCATCATTTTTGACGAACCCACCCGTGGCGTGGACGTGGGGGCCATCGCTGAAATCCACGCCGAGATCAACCGTCTGGCCGATGCGGGCAAGGCCGTGGTGGTGATCTCGTCGTACCTGCCCGAAGTGATGTCGCTCTCGGACCGCATTCTGGTGGCACGTCAGGGCAAAGTGGTCACTGAATTTGCCGCCGACCAAGCGACGCAGGAAGGCATCATGTACGCGGCGATTCACTAGGGGCCAGCCATGTCCCACCTGCCCTACGAAGGTATATGCGTCCTTGAAAAGTCGGGACTGCTCTCTGCCCGTTTGATCGGCCTGCTGCTGGCTGACCAGGGTGCCAAGGTCTTGGTCGCAAGATCGGAGCACAACGCCCCGCCGTCCTCCGGCCCCTTGGATCCGACCCTGCATTTTGCCCACCTGGACCCCTACCTTGATCGCGGAAAGAGTCTGCTGCAAACCGCTGGCGAACAGGAGTCCACCACGGCGGACATTCTGATTGTCCAAGGCAATGAACCGGTGGCCGTAAAGCCCTGGCAGATTCTGGTACGCGTTGTTGCGGCCCTGCCGGGTGACGCCACCTATGGCCACTTGCCCGCCGATTGCAGCGAAGACCTGCTGAGTGCCACTTTGGGGTTTTTTACCGATATGGCGCTGAGCGCCAAAGCCATGCAGCGACCGGTGATCTACACCCCGTTGCCCCTGAGTTCGGTCTACGCCGCCGTGATTGCCGCAGTGTCGGTCGGTGCTGCATTAATTGAGCGATTGCGCAGCGGCTCGGGCTGTGAGATTGTTGCTTCCAGGCTGGCTGGCGGGTTGGCTGCCATGGGTGCCTTGGCCCTGACGCAAAAAGGCTTGCCACCGCACCTCGATCTCGCGCCCAGGCAAGCGCTTCCCCAAGGTTTGAACGAAGATGAATTCAGGTCCATGGTCGCCCAGGCGCGCCAGAGCGGGGAACAGCAGTCGTGGCTGGAGCAAAGACTGATTCCCTTTGGCGTGCCGTTCAAGACCCGGGACGGTTCCCATCTGCTGCTGCTCAACGGCGTGAACCGGCGGGCCACCCGCAAGCTCTACGAGCATCTTGGCATCTGGAGCACGCTGATGTCGAAGGGGATGACGGATATTTCTCCCTACGATCCCGGGGCCTTGGACGCCAGGGGCCGTAACCTGGCCGACGGCCCCAGCTTGCATTTCGAATACAGCGAGATCATCGCCCGCCTCTTGAGCGAGAAGTTGCTCCAGAAATCCGCCCGGTCCTGGGAGCAGGAACTGTGCGAAATCGGCATACCGGCCTGCGCGGTCAAGACCTTGCCACAGTGGCTGGCCGACCCGCAAGGGCGCCAAGCGGGCCTCACCACGGTGCTTGACACGGACCAGGGCCCATCGGCGCCCCAGCCCGGGCGCGCCGCCTGGCTGCACAGCGCGCAACCCTATCCAGAACTCAGGCCCGCAGAAACAGTGACCTTGGAGCAAGGTCTGCATCTTGCTCAATCCCGCTTTCGGCCCATCGACGTTAGCGTGCAGGCTTTTTCACAGACGCCTTTGGCCGGCACCACCGTGCTGGACCTGAGCAATGTCATTGCAGGCCCCAATGCGGCACGCATGTTGGGTGAGCTCGGTGCAGCCGTCTACCGGGTGGAGCAACCCCACCCCACGCACATGCCACTGGCCCTGACCATTTGGGGCGCCGAAGCCGGGGCAGGAAAAAAGAGCCTGATCCTCGACACCCACTGCGCCGCAGGCAAAGAGGTCCTTCAGGGCTTGATCAAAAAGGCCGACTTCATTGTGATCAACAAGGGCGACGCCCAGTGCCAGCGGCTAGGCGTGGACCTGCGGTCACTGGCCATTACCAATCCCAAAGCGATCCTGGTGCAGCTGACCGCTCACCATGGAGAAAAACACGGGCCCCGTCACGACTATCCCGGCTATGACCCCATAGGCCAGGCGATGACGGGCATCATGAAGCGCTTTGGCCCGGAGGGCTGCCCCACCTACCACGGCCTTGCGTCGTGCGTGGACTACGTCACCGGCTACCTGGCGGTGTGGGCCGCAGTCAGCGCCCTGTTTGCCCAATTGCAAAAAGCCCGCGACGGTCATGATGCCAGCGCAGGCACGCAAGGAGACCAGGCCGAAAGCTCGTTGATGGCAGCCGCATCGCTGGTCAGCTGTGCTTTTGTGTACAGCGAGCCGCCAGCCCATCAGCGTGGCCCGCAGGCCTTGGGCCGAACTGCCACCCAGCGCGCCTACCAGGCCACCGATGGTTGGGTCTACGCGCTGGCCGGCGAAGACCTGTCGCCCATCATTGCCACCTTGAGCGTGCAACAGGCGCTCGCCTGGCTCACGGGGCGCGGTATTGAATGCGCCCGAGTGAACACCGTGCGCGAAATGGCCGACTTGCACCGCGACGCTATGAGCAACACTATTCAATTCCAAGCCAGGGAGCACCAAGGCTGGCTCACCGAGTGCTTTGTACCGACCTGGTTTTGCTTTGACCGTCAGATTCCGCACAAGCGCAAAGGCGCGGTGCGCATCGGCTCCAGTGCCGACGAGGTGCTGCAGGAGTTGGGATATTCGCCCGAGGCAATTGCGCAACTGCGAGCCAACCGGGTGGTGTCGGGCACGGAGTGGACGTCTTAGGCAGCGCGTAACATGACAGGGGGAGACCAATAAGCCGCAATCATGAATGAGATGGAGATAGACACACCGTTGGAAAACACGCCCCGCTCGCTTGCTGCGGCGGTAGGTGCGACCGTATTGCTGGAGGCCTGTGGTGGAGGCGGTGCATCCGGCAATGGCAGCGCCAACAATCCAACTCCAACTCCAGCGGCAGAGGCATCCCTGTTGGCCAGTTATGAGGCTGCTCGATTTTTGCAACATGCACAATTTTCGTCATCTGAGGCCGAAATTGCCGCGATCAAGTTACAAGGAGCATCTGCCTGGCTCGATGAACAAATGGCGCTCACTTCAAGCACAGGCGGCTATGACTGGCTGATGCAACGCGGTTACGGCGCCATCGATAAGAACAGGTTTTACGAAATGGAGTACCAGTCCAACTACATGGCCTGGTACCAGATCATGGCGGCACCGGACGGGGTGCGCAGGCGCATGGCGCTGGCGTTGTCTGAATTTTTCGTGGTCGGTGGTGCAGGCGTGAGCACTATCAGTTGGCCTATGTTCGTCATGGGTGCCTATTGGGACGTGCTGTGCAAAAACGCGTTTGGCAATTTCAGAACACTGTTAGGAGACATCACGCTCAACATCGGCATGGGCGAATACCTCAACACGCTGGGCAACCAAAAGGAAGATGTGGCAAGTGGCCGATTGCCCGACGAGAACTACGCCCGGGAGGTGATGCAACTCTTCACTATTGGCTTGTTGCAACTCAACCTGGACGGTACGCCCAAGCTCGGCACCAATGGCCAGCCCATCGAAACATTTACCCAGGTGGATGTCTCTAACCTTGCGCGGGTGTTCACCGGCTATGAATCTGACAACTCTGAGGGCTATTCGCAAAGTGCGGTTGCGCCCACCTACAGCTTGCGCAATGTGGGTTACACACGACGGCCCATGGTGCTCAATGCCAACCGCCACTCCAACTTGCGGGCTGAATTTCTGGGAGTCGTGGTCGAAGCCGGAACGGACGGCAAAGCCGCGCTCAAGACGGCACTGGACACCTTGTTCAACCACCCCAATGTAGGTCCTTTTTTTGGCCGGCAAATGATCCAACGGCTTGTGTGTTCTGACCCTACGCCGGCTTATGTGGCTCGCGTGGCCACCGTATTTAACAACAACGGCAAAGGCGAGCGCGGCGATTTGGCGGCGGTGTTCAAAGCCATCTTGCTCGATACCGAGGCCACAAGTGCGAGCGGCTTGACTTCCACGACATTCGGCAAATTGCGCGAGCCCATGGTGCGCACTGCGCAGTGGGCCCGCACCTTCAAG
This sequence comes from uncultured beta proteobacterium, assembly GCA_903914985.1. GTDB lineage: Bacteria > Pseudomonadota > Gammaproteobacteria > Burkholderiales > Burkholderiaceae_C > Allorhodoferax. The sequence continues at coordinate 4,937 of CAIWRE010000047.1, forward strand.
GCGACCTCACTGAAGGGGACCTGGAAGATCGGCAACCCCAACTATTCGGCAGTCGATGCCCTAGGCCAAAGCCCAATGCAATCACCTTCGGTATTCAACTTTTTCAGGCCCGGGTATGTGCCGCCCTCCACGGCTATGGCCTTGAGCAAAGCCACGGCGCCGGAGTTTCAACTGGTCAACGAAAGCACCACAGCGTCCTATATCAATTACCTGCAAAATTTTTTGTACCAGGGCATGTGGGTGCGCGCACCGGAGTTGATCACTTCACCCGATACCGCCACGCCCACCGACGGCCCCGACATCGTTCCCGACTACAGCGCCGAGATGGCTTTGGTGGGCAACCCGACCGCTTTGATCAACCGGCTCAACCTGCTGCTGTGTGCGGGGCAATTATCTGCAGAGACCGTTGCCATGATGGTCAATGCCCTGAGCTACGACAACCCTAGCACCGAAAACGCCAAGCGGGGACATGTTGCCAAGGCGATCATGTTTGTCATGTGCTGCGCTGAATACCTGGTTCAAAAATAAGGAACTCGCCATGGACACTTTGCACAGCGCAAACTCCCGTCGCGACTTTTTGATCCGTACCGGTCAAACCGCCCTCACCGGATGGGCCGCACCCTGGCTTCTGAACATGACGGCCATGGGAGAGGCGGCAGCGTTTACCGCCACCGATTACAAAGCCTTGGTCTGCGTTTTTTTGTTTGGAGGCAATGATTACGCCAACACCTTGGTGGCCTATGACGATGCCAGCTACGCCAAGTACGCCACCATTAGAGCAGCGGGGTCCGGCAGCACCACCGGCATGGTGCTGGACAAAGCTAGCCTGGCGGCCACAGCCCTCATCCCGAACACTCCGCTGCCCGGCGGGAGACAGTACGCCCTGAACCCGGCCATGAAGGGTTTGACCAACTTGTTCAACACCGGGAAAGCCGCCGTGCAGCTGAACGTGGGCCCCTTGATCGTGCCTTTGACCCGTGCTCAATACAACACCAGCGATCGCAGCAAATATCCTTTGCCGCCCAAGTTGTTTTCACACAATGACCAGCAGTCGGTATGGCAATCCTCATCGCCCGAAGGTTCCACCATGGGTTGGGGCGGCAGGATGGGAGACCTGTCTATGGGCAATAACACTGATCCGCTGTTCACCTGTATATCGCTGACCGGCAACCATGTACTGCTTTCGGGTGACTCGGCGCTGCAATACCAGTGCAGCACAAGCGGCGCCATTGCCGTGCGCAACCTGAGCGACAACTTTTTTAACCAAGCACCGATGCGCGATGCTTTTGTCAGCATGCTGCAACAACCGCGCAAGCATGTGCTGGAAAACGAGTACAACGTCGTCATGAAACGCGGCATCACTGCGCAGGCCAAAGTAGCGCAAGGCCTGTCCACCGTGAATTTGAGTACGGTGTTTGCGGCAGGAAATTCACTGGCTGATCAACTCAAAATGGTAGCGCGATTGATTGGCGCGCGTAGCAGTTTGGGTGCTAAGCGGCAGGTATTCATGGTGTCACTGAACGGATTTGACTTGCACGATTACCTCAATACCAAGCACGGCCCCTTGCTGCAACAAGTCGACGAAGCCATGACTTCCTTCTACCAAGCCACCTTGGAATTGGGCGTCGCCAACCAGGTCACGGCGTTCACGGCCTCTGACTTTGGCCGGACTTTGGCATCGAACGGCGACGGCTCGGACCATGGTTGGGGCTCACACCACTGGATGGTGGGTGGGGCAGTCAAAGGCGCAGCGTTTTATGGTTCGGCACCACCGGTCAGCATCAGCGACACCGCTGCGCCCGATGACCAATGGCATGTCGGCCAAGGCCGTTTGCTGCCCAGCACCGCTGTGGACCAATATGCCGCCACTTTGGCCAAATGGTTCGGCGTGTCGGATAGCGAAATGACCACTCTGCTGCCCAACTTGAAGAACTTCGGCCTTGCGGCGGGTAGACCCGACTATCCGACCAATTTGGGCTTTATGCGGTAAATCTGCAGGCGGTTTGTTCAGGCAACGATGGTTGACCATCCATGACCTCACCCTAACCGGCCGTTCCCTGTTCGTAGCTTGTGGCGAAACATTCGCCGGCTCCCCTGGACAGCCCGAAACCAGAAAAAAAGCACCGGACGTTTCCGCCAATTGCTTGATTTATTGAGGTATTTTTGTAGTGGGATTGCCCCTAACGGCCCTCATGTCTGTTGACTGATCACGGATTGAAGCGCTCCAAGAATTGAGCGGGTGTGAGTATTTCGACTCCCTTGTAGGCTTTCACATCCTTCAAATCAGGGTCGCCTGAAATGAGGATGGATGCACCTGAATCGATGGCAAGCTCAATGAACTTGTCGTCGGTTTTGTCTCGACTGACCGATACCGAAGAGGAAATCTCGAAGCGCTGGATTGATTGTGCGATCTGAACCAGATGTCGCAGGCGGCCTGATTCACCGAAGTAGCGATCAAATTTGGGCCTGGCAATGCGGGTTTCCAGTTCATGCCAGGTAGCCTGATTTTGGGCAATCACGAAATGCTCGATGGCTAGCGCCAAGACTTGAGCGGTCTTTGATTGTGGGAGCAGGCCCGCACTAATTAAGACGTTGGTGTCTATAACGATGAAAGCAGGCTCAGTCTTCATTGAGCATGCGCATGACATCGTCTTCGGTCAAGCCTTCTTCGGCCGCTTGATTGCTCATTTTCCCGAGGTGCGAGCGCATCGCCTCCCCCGCATCTTTCCCATGAAGCGGGTAGTTCTCACTAATCAGCGCGGCGACATGCAAGGGAATCGTCTGGGTGGATGCCTTGTAGTCCTCGTACGATTGAACGACCGCCACGGGGCGACCTCGGCGGGTGACCGCGACCGGCTGACG
>CAIWRE010000048.1 GCA_903914985.1 uncultured beta proteobacterium
AACAGGATTTGGATTTGCAAGCCTTCGCCCTGAAGTTTGACAACTACTACCTGGAAAGCAGCCTGTACAGCAGCGGGCGGGTCGAGGCGGCGGTGAACACGCTCATCAGTGCCGGCAAGACCTTCGAAAAAGACGGTGCGCTGTGGCTGCGTTCTACCGACTATGGCGATGACAAAGACCGCGTCATGAAAAAGGGCGATGGCAGCTACACCTACTTTGTGCCGGACGTGGCCTACCACCTGGCCAAATGGGAGCGCGGCTTTACCAAGGTCGTCAACATCCAAGGCACCGACCACCACGGCACCATTGCACGGGTGCGCGCAGGGCTGCAAGCGGCGTCCGAATTCCAGCAATTGGGCATTCCAGCGGGTTACCCCGACTACGTGCTGCACACCATGGTGCGCGTGATGCGCGGTGGTGCCGAAGTCAAAATTTCCAAGCGTGCGGGCAGCTATGTGACCTTGCGCGACCTGGTGGAGTGGACCAGCAAAGACGCGGTGCGGTTTTTCCTGCTGTCGCGCAAGCCCGATACCGAGTACACCTTTGACGTGGACCTGGCGGTCGCCATGAACAACGACAACCCGGTCTACTACGTGCAGTACGCCCATGCGCGCATCTGCTCGGTGCTGGCCGCATGGGGTGGTGACGAGTCAACACTCGCTGCCGTGGATTTGTCGGCCCTGACCAGCCCGCAAGCGCAGGCCCTGATGCTTTTGCTGGCCAAATACCCCGAGATGCTGAGCGCCGCAGCAAACGACTTTGCGCCGCACGACGTGACTTTCTACCTGCGCGAGCTGGCCGCGAGCTACCACAGCTACTACGATGCCGAGCGCATTTTGGTGGACGACGAGGCCATCAAACTCGCACGCCTGGCACTGGTGGCAGCCACTGCGCAGGTGTTGCACAATGGCTTGGCGGTACTGGGCGTGAGCGCGCCGCGAAAAATGTAACTGAGTGGGGCGGGAAACAATGAAAAGTCAGCGCGGTGGAACGATTTTGGGCTTTATTCTGGGCCTCTTGGCAGGCTTGGGTATTGCACTGGGCGTGTCCATTTACGTCACCAAAGTCCCCCTGCCCTTTGTAAACAAAGGCTTGATGCGCGGCGCCGACCAAAACGACGCGGAATCCAAAAAGAACAAAGACTGGGATCCCAACGCCCTGCTGTCCGGCAAACCTTCGGGCAAAGCGTCGAGCCCTGCGGCTGCGAGTTCTGACCCGGCGCCGGCCATTAGCAGCACACCGCCCGCCGCCGCGGCACCTGCTCCGGCCAAGTCTGACGATAAAGCTGCTAGCAGTGCGGACCCTATTGGCGATCTGGCCAAAGCCAAAAGCGCTGCCGCCGATGCGCCGCAAGTCGCTTTCTATGTGCAAGTGGGCGCCTTCAGAACCGCTGAAGATGCCCAAGCCCGACGGGCCAAGCTCGCTTTGACCGGCGTAGACGCCAAAATCACCGAGCGCGAACAAGGCGGACGTCCTCTGTTCAGGGTGCGGGTGGGTCCGTTTGACAAGCTCGAAGACGCAGAGCGCGCCAACGACAAACTTGAGAAAGCGGGCAACGAAACCGCGCTGGTCAAGGTACAGCGCTAACGCGCCCCCGTTCAACTTATCCGAATTTTTGGAGTCTCTATGACGCTGCAACGCCGCGAGTTTTCACAAGCATTGGTCGCCCTCACTGCGCTGGGCACCGGGATTTCGGTGCATGCCCAGATGGCAAAGCCCGTAGCAGGTACCGACTACATGGTGCTGGAGACCCCTGCCTCGGTGGACGCCCCGGCGGGCAAGGTGGAGGTGATTGAGTTCTTCTGGTACAGCTGCCCGCACTGCAATGCCTTTGAACCCAACTTGAGCGCCTGGGTCAAGCAATTGCCTAAAGACGTGGCCTTCAAGCGCGTTCCCATTGCCTTCAATGCCAGTTTTGTGCCGCAGCAGCGCCTGTACTACGCGCTGGAGACCCTGGGTCTGGTCGAGAAAATGCACGCCAAGGTGTTTGCCGCTATCCACGTGGACAAGCTCAAGCTCGCCACGGGCGACGCCATCGTGGAATGGATGGGCAAGAATGGTGTGGACAGCGCCAAGTTTCAAACCGCTTACAACTCCTTTGGCGTGGTAACCAGCGCGCAGCGGGCCTCGCAATTGCAAAACGCCTACAAGGTCGAAGGTGTGCCTGCTCTGGGTATCGCCGGTCGTTTTTACACCGACGGGCAGCTGGCAAAAAGCATGGAGCGGGCCCTTCAGGTCGTGGACGCCCTCGTAGAAGACCAACGCCCCAAGGGCGCAAAACCGGCAGCACCTGCCAAAGCGGCTAAAAAGGTGTAAGTCAGGGCGCCGGTTCAGGCGCCTCAGGCACGCGGGCCCACTGTCGGTGGCTACAATGCGCCGAACATGCCCACAGCAATTTTCGTGCCTTTATGAAAACACTTCTGCCTGCGCTGCTGCTGCTCGGTGCCCTGCTGCCTCAGGCCTGGGCCGAAAAGACAGACCGCAGCAAACCCATGAACGTCGACGCCGATATGTTGCGCTACGACGATGTGCAGCAAACCACCGTCTTCACCGGCAAGGTCGTCGTAACCAAGGGCAGCATCACCATCCGAGGTGCCAAGCTCGAAGTTCGGCAGGACCCTGAGGGCTACCAGTACGGCACTGTGACCGGTACGGCGTCAGAACCCGCCTTTTTCCGCCAGAAACGCGATGGGGTGGACGAATTTATCGAAGGCCAGAGCGAAACTTTGGTCTACAACGGCAAAGCGGAAACGGTGCGCTTTGAGAAAAGCGCCGTGCTGCGCCGCTACCGTGGCAGCACCCTGGCCGACGAGGTCAGTGGTGCTGTGATCGTGTACGAGAACCTGACCGACAAATTCAGTGTGGACGGCACCGCCGCAGGCTCTGCCGTTAAAGGCCGGGTGCGCGCCACCCTCACACCAAAACCGGAAAGCAAGACGCCATGACAGCCGACGCCGCCAGCGTGACGCCCACGCCTGCTGCGGCAGTGGGCGTGCTGGAAGCAACGCATTTGCAGCGCTCCTATGGCAAACGGCAGGTGGTGCGTGATGTGTCTTTGGCCGTTCGCACCGGCGAAGTGGTGGGTCTGCTGGGCCCCAATGGCGCGGGCAAGACCACGTCGTTCTACATGATCGTCGGCCTCCTGCGCGCCAGTGCCGGCCAGATCACCATTGATGGCGAGCGGATTGAGCACATGCCCATCCACCGGCGCGCCCGACTGGGCCTGGGCTACCTGCCGCAGGAGGCGTCGATTTTTCGCAA
>CAIWRE010000049.1 GCA_903914985.1 uncultured beta proteobacterium
GATGATGATCAGCGGCACGCCCTGGGACTTCAGCCCTTTGATAATTTGCTCGACGCGGGCGGTTTCTGCCACGCCCAGGGCGGCGGTGGGCTCGTCCAGAATAATGAGCTTCTTGGCAAACCCTGCCGCTCGGGCAATGGCTACGCACTGGCGCTGGCCGCCGGACATGCCGCGCAGGCTCTCCGACATGTCTTGGATCTTCACACCGGTGGTCGAGAGCATCTCGGTGGACTGCGCGCGCATGGCCTTGTGGTTCAGGATGGACAAGGGGCCCAGGTTCAGGTGCGTGATTTCACGGCCCAGAAAAATGTTGGCCGGCACGTCCAAGTCTTCTGCCAGGGCCAGGGTCTGGTACACCGTCTCAATGCCTTGGTCGCGGGCGTCCAGGGGTGAGCGAAAGCTCACTTTCTGGCCGTCGAGCAGGATGTCGCCCTGGTTGGGCTGCTCCACGCCGGTGATCAGGCGCACAAAGGTGCTCTTGCCGGCGCCGTTGTCGCCCACGATGGCCGCATGTTCACCGGGCTGAAGGTTGAAATGGGCGTCGGTGAGGGCTTTGACGCCTCCATAGTGCTTGGTAATGCCGCTGATGCGCAGCACTGCTTGCTTATTGGTCATACAGGTGTAGCCCGTTCGGTCTAAAGGTGAAAGCGTGTCTGAAACAGGTGGCTTGGAGGCACTGGCGCGCACAGCCAAACCACGACTGGGGTACGAGCATGCCAGCGATTGAACAGAAATTGTATTAGTAAAACCCCTAGATTTAATTAGTCAAAATTCTGGTTTAATCCATTCCCAGCACGCCACAGGTCCATCTGGGCGGCTATCTCAACCCCCATGGAGACATTGACATGAACATGAAACGTACCCTCGGCCGTCTGGCCATCGCAATGGCCGCCGCAGGCCTCATGGCAAGCGCCATGGCTGAAACCACTATTGCCTACATCACAAACGGCAACACCAACGAAGGCTGGACGCTGATCAACGGCGGCGCCAAGGCTGCTGGCACCAAAGCGGGCGTGAAGTTCATTGAACTCGCCGCTGAAAAAGGTGAACTGTCCAAGCAACTCGCCATCGTTGAAGACATGATCACCCGCAAAGTCAACGCCATCGCGATTGCTCCCGTGGACAGCGCAGGCATTGCACCCGCGATCAACAAGGCATTGGCCGCTGGCATCAAGGTCGTGGCTGTGGACACCGGCATTACCGGTGCCAAGATCACTTCTTACGTCGCCACCGACAACATCAAGGCGGCCATGGTGCAAGGCAAATGGGCTGCTGAGCAGATCAAAGACGGTGACACCGTGATCTACGTGACCGGCGACCAAGGCCAATCGACTGGCCAAGAGCGCCGCAAAGGCTTTGTGGATGGCCTGAACGCTGTTCGCAAGAACGTGAAGATTGTTGACGTACCCACCACCTGGGACCAAACCATGGCCCAAAACGGCGTGGAAACTGCGCTGCGCGCCAACCCCACCGCCAAGGTCATTGCTTGCGCATGGGATGGCGGTGCCTTGGGCGCCAAGGCCGCGCTGATGGCTGCTGGCAAAAAGGCGGGCGACGTCAAGATCGCTGGCTTTGATGGCTCTCCAGGCGGTTTGGACATGATGAAGCAAGGTTGGCAGTCTGCCAACGCAGCGCAAATGCTGGCCAAAATCGGCCAAGTGGGCGTGGAAACCGCCATTGCTGCAGCTGAAGGCAAGAAAGTGGACGCCCGTATCGACACCGGCTCCTTCCTGGTGCTGCCTTCGAACGTGGATCAGTTTGCCAAGGACTCTGGCGTTGGCCAATTCATGAAAGTGAAGTAAAGCCGACTCGCTGCCCCGTGCCGCCACTTGGTGGTACCGAGGCAGCCAGTGCGACCGCCAGCGATACCCATTGCTGGTGGTCGTTTGTTTTTTGTAGATTGGAACTATTTTCATGAAGTCCCTCACCCGACAAGAATGGTATGGCGC
>CAIWRE010000050.1 GCA_903914985.1 uncultured beta proteobacterium
CCAGCCTCAAGCTCAACGCCCCCACCGCAGAGCGCCGCGCCGCCATGGCCCGTGCCAAGTACCAGCTGGGCACGTCCATGCGCTTTGTCGGCCAGCAGGCGGTGCAGTTGCACGGCGGTATTGGAGTGACCAACGAATACATCGTCAGCCACTACTTCAAGAAATTGACGCAGCTGGAAATGACCTTCGGCGACAGCTTGCACCACCTCGGTGAAGTGTCGGCTCGCATGGAGGACAAAGCCGGTGTGTTTGCCTGATCAGACTGCCCGGAGCAAATAAAAAGGGACCAGGCCTTGCGGCTTGGTCCCTTTTTTCATGGCGGGGTTGCGCGCTCAGACTGAGCTGCATGGCGGCTGAAGGCGTAGATTCAGCAGCGCAGTGGTTTTAGAACGACCCGACTGGCGTTCTGGCATGCACCGAGATGCTCATCAGGCCGATGCCGTCTGCGCCTTCGCCACCGCTGCCACCTTGCGGGCCACCACTTTTTCAATCAAGTTGACAGACAGGAGGTGGGCATAAATAGAACCCACAAATCCCCGGTCACGCAAGCCTTGAAAGGTCTCTTGCGACAAAGCATTCAACCGGTTCTCATCGACCACATAGCAGCCTGAGAACTGCTTGAGATCTGCGCCGATGCGAATGTCCAGACTTCCGGGCACCAGCAAATCGAGCTCAACCAGCTTTTCACAAAAGGCCTCGGTCATCAAGTCGCCCTTCAGCAACTCGACCAGAAACTCTTTGTTCTTCACGAGGAATTCGGTTTCTTTGCCATCTGCCGAAAACAACTCCACTCCGTTCTCCGCATTGATCAGCTCGGGGGTGTCGTCCATCCACACCGTCATGCCTTCGGCTTCGGTTTTCACCAGCACGAAGGGGTAGCGCCGGAAGGCCGATGGAATGTAGGCACCCTGGGCCCATGCGCCGTTGGCATCGACGTACAGGTTTTCTTGGGGTTCCACGCCCAAAAGGGCCACAGGGGAAAACTTTTCTGTTCCGGGCTTCTTGATAAAAAGAATGGGATAGTTCACCGCCACTTTGGGCAACTCTGGCAGGCACACCAAGGCCAAATGTTGCTTGCGCGCGAAGCCAAAGCCGAAATTGGTCTTGAACTTTTTGCCCGCATGCAACTTGGAGTCCAGCGGAATGATTTTTTCAAACATAGGGGGCTTTGCTTAACGGGGCATCAAAGACAAAATTTTGTCTTTGACCAGTTTGCGTTCGGCCATCTTGTCGACAGCAGCCTTGACCTGGTCCAGTGGCGGTGCTTTCAGAGCACGGATTTCACTCAGGCCGAGGATGTGCCAGCCGTTGTTGTTTTTGATCGGCGTGGGATAGACCTGTCCGGGCTTGAGCAACTTAATGGCCTCGCGAAATTCAGCTGGCACGGCGGCCAGGTTCACCCAATCCGTTTTGTCGGCTTTGATTTTGGTCTCGGGGTTGGCCGGCGAGTTCACCTCCACTTTGTCCCATGCCAGACCGCCCTGCAGGCGCGCAATCAAAGCTTGCGACTGATCGGCATCCGGTGGGTTGATGTGGTTGATGCGGTACTCATTGGTTCCGAGCATGGCGAGGTACTCTTTGTAGGCAGCATCGCGTTGCGCTTGGGTAATGGGGCTATTTTTCAGGAGCTGCTGCTCCCAGGCACGCAGCATGACGCTGTCCTGCACCACCTTGAGTGCGGCTTGCACGTCGGGCAACTTTTCCAAGGCTTGCTTGCGCGCATCCTGCAAGACTACGTCCTTGACCTTTTGGCTATCGAGGTCCGTTATATCCAAATTTTGGGCAAGTGCCCCTGCGCTGATACCGAAGCCCAACAGGGCCACCAAGATGAATGTGGGAAATTTGCGAAGTTTCATGCAGGAGTGTGAATGTTTGTTTAGAAAGTACAAGGGGGCCAAACGATGGCCCCCTTGTAGGAGAACGCCGGTTAATTAGAACGGCATATAGTAGGTCACGTTGGCCTGTGGGTTGGACTTGCCATCCCAGCTTCGCGTGGTACCCACGGCAGCCTCGAAGGTGCTGCCCTTCTCACCGCGGTAACGCAGACCGGTCATGACCTTGCTGTTCAAGTTGAGCGCTGAGGCAGCGTCCACGGTCACTTGTGCCTGGTTGTTGTCAAAGCTTGCCGACAGTTGGTTGCTTGTGGATGCAGATTGCAAGCCCAGTGAACCGTACCAGTCGGTCGTCGAAGACAGCTTGGCACCCAACTCGCCTGCTCCATCAAACAGCGTGTAAGAAGTGGCAACCGCTTTCAGGGACATGGCATCAAGTGTCGAACCCGTTTCGTTAATGACGTCACGCGAGGTGGATCCAAAGCCCAGAGACGTGCGGCCCATCACATAGCCACTGGTACCGAAGCCACGTTTGGACTCCAAGCCCACCTGCGCAAGCCTCGATTGCACGCCCACAGAGTTGTAGCGGAAGTCGGTGCCGTAGCTGGTGCGCGCACCATCCATCTTCAAGCTCGACAGGCCCAGGCCCACATGCCAGGCGGTGCCCTCCATGCTGGCAACCCGGCCCATCAGGGAGGCGCTGGCGTTCATACCATTGCCAGAGCCACTGAAAGCTCCCGCTTCGGTTTTCGCACTCACGTTGCCCACCGTCAACATCAGGTTCACGTCACCCAGTGCACGTACCACACCCACATTGCTGGACGTGAGGTTGGTGCCAAACGCCTGGTGATCGTCGGAACTGTTGGTCGCTTTGGTGGAGTTACCCACAAAAGCCATGAAAGCATCTTTGCCCATGTAGCCCAGCTTCCATGCTGGCATCGCGGACTGGGCAGCGTCTTGGGACACATCGCTCAGAGACTGGTACAGCTCCGGGTTGTAGGCGTTGAACGCGGCACGGGTGCTGCCACCTGCCTGGATCGCGGACGTCAGGCGTTCCACAAATTGACCGCCATAAAACTGGCCTACTCCACCGGTGGTGGACTTCAGCAGCCCATTGAAAACGGCGCGGTCATTGGTCGATGTTGCCGTAGCAGCCACGTCAGCAAGCGTGCGCCCGCCAAAGCCCACCACACTACCCGTTGCCAGGTTCAAAGCAACATGGGCTGTTGGCACCACCGCGCTGCTGCTATCAAGCATCGACGCGGACCCGAAGGTGCCGGTGATTTTTCCTGCATCAAAAGCGAAGACCTTGCGCACATCACCCATGGCCAAATCGCCATTGTTGTAGCTGCCGAAGGCCTTGATCTGCAGGACGGCATTGGGGTTGATGGTCAGTGCTTTACCGGAACCAATGTTCACGCGATCAAAGTCGGTGCCAGCGGTGGTACCTGTTGTAGCCAGTTCCAGGATGGCTGTAGAGCCGCTGTCCAATGTCAAACCATCGTTGAACGTCAGCATACCCGGTGAGTAGCCTGGTGCCAAACGGCCGCCGTTGCGGATAAAGGCATTGCCCCAGAAGGAGCCAGAACCTCTCAAATCACCCGCAATTTGCACCAAGCCATTGGTTACGTTGACTGCCGCGGTCGAGCTGGAGTTCGTTCCCATGGTCAAGGTGCCACCGGCGTCCACTTGCAGGTCTTTCACGGTCAAAGAACCAGAATTTGCCCAACTCGTGGTCGCGCCGTTCTTCACGGTGAATGGCGAGTTAGGCGAATTGATGGTGCCCGCCACGTTCAAAGTGCCACTGTCCACAACCACTTGTCCTGTTCCCGTGATCGCACCAGCGAAATTTCCGCCATGCTGGATGGTCAGGTTGTTTGCGTTCAAATTGACAGTGCCCAGACCCAGCAACTGCGCAATGGTTTGGTTGCCAGTGACGAGTGAAAGGCTCGCGTTCAACTTCACGTCAACGATGGAGTCTGTGCTCAGGATGTTGGCCGCGCCCAGCACCAAGGCTCCTGCGCCCACAGTGACGTAGCGCAGATCCACCGGGCCGGTCACGGTGAGTGTGCCAGCGCCTTCTTTAACGAGCGCCGACGCATTGTTTCCGCGGGCAAAGCTGCCGAGGTAGGTGGAGTCGCCGGCCTGCGCCAAATGGAAGATGGTGTCGGTGGCAATAGCAACCGTCGCGTCCGCAGTACCGGTGAAGCCGGTGCCGGCGTTCAAAGTGCGTTCCCAAGTGGTATTGGCGCCGTTAACGACCATGTCGCCGTTGGCGACCAAGCGGCCGTTGTTGGCAAAGCCAGCCGTAGTGGTCAGGTCACCATTCAGAATGACCGAGTGGTTACCATTGTTGATGACCGAGCGAACGGTATCGGTCATATTGACCTGGTAAGTGCCACCGGTTCCCACCACGATGTCCAGCGCATCGTTCATGGTTCCGCCGGCAATCAGGGTACCGCCGTTGACTTGCAGGCCGCCAGAGAAGGTCTGGTTACCAGACAGTGTCAAGACGCTGTCGCCGGTCTTGATCAGGCTACCGGCACCAGCAAACGTACCGGCGAAGGTGGAGTTCACGGCGGTGCTCAGGGTCACGGTTTGTGCGGTACCGCCGACGCAGTTGGAGGCGGTAGACAAGCAGAAGGTGCCCGAACCGGTCAGGGTGTTAGCCGTTACCTGTTGGGTCAAGCCGCGAAAGCCCCAGAAGCCGTTGTTGCTCAGGTTGGCTGCGGTAGTAAAGTTGCCCGACTGTGCCAACACACCGGTGCCGGTGTTGCTGACGTTGCCCGTGACCGTAGTGTTTCCCTGCAGAACCAAGCCACCGCTGTTGGTCAATGTACCTGTGACGCCTACATCGCCAGCCAATCCCATGCTACCCGTGCTGCTGTTGGACAGATTGCCACGGACCGTGGTGCTTCCAACCATGGCAAACAGGTTGTTATTGCTCAGGTTGCCAGTGACCGCCAGGTTTCCACCACTCAAGGACACGGTGCCGGTGCTTGCGTTGGTCAAGTTGCCACCCACCGTGGTATCACCCACCGAGTTAAGGCGGTAGCTGTTGCTCAGGTCGCCGCCAACGACCAGGTTTCCGCCGGACAGGTTCAAAGTGCCGGTGCTTGTGTTGGTCAGGTTGCCATCCACGGTAGTGTTTCCAACCACGGACAGCAAGTTGCTGTTGCTGGCGCTGCCATGGACCGTCAGGTTTCCACCCGTCAGCGACAAGGTGCCGGTAGATGAGTTCGTCAGGCTACCGGTAACCGAGGCGTTGCCCCGTTTGGTCAAGATGCCGTTGTTGTTCAGTTCGCCACCCACGGCCAGATCACCCGTCAAATCCAGGTTGCCAGCGCTGGTATTGATCAGGTCCGAAACCACGCTCGTATTTCCGACAACAGTCAGCCGGTTGGTGTTCCGCAGCAAGCCACCCACTTGTACGGCACCCGTTAGTCTCATCGTCCCTGAGTTGATCAGGTTCGCGCCGATCGAGGTGTCTCCAATCACGGTAAAGTAACCGGAGTTCTGGGCATAACCGCCGACTTCCAGACTGGTTTCCAAGGCCAACGTGGCACCGGATGCGTTGTTCAGGTTGCCACCGACAGTAGTAGCACCCCGCTGACCGTAAAAACCACCGTTGTTGGTTAGGTCGCCAACAGCCCAGAAATTGCCGGTATAGCCGATGTTCGCGAGTGCAGCATTGGTGACATTGCCGTTCACGCGGGTATTTCCACTGATGCTGATGTCGCCGCTGTTTTCCAGGTTTCCGCCGACGAAGACACCGCCCGTCAACGACATGTTGCCGGAATTCCGCACATTCCCGGTGACCGCAGTGTCACCCGTTACTTGGAGAGCGACGAGCACGTTGCTGTTGTTGAGGTCGTTGCCCACCAACAAATTGCCCGTAATGTTGGCACCGGCAGAATTCACAAAATTGTGACCAATATTGGTGTTTCCAACGATGACTAGCGGGGCATAGTTGGAAAAATCCCGCGCAACGCGCAGGTTACCGGTCAATGCCAAATAACCGTCGTTCTCCAGGTCCTGACTGCTGGACAAATCGCCTTTGAGGCTCATGCTGCCGTAGTTTCCGATATAGCCATCCACGGTCAGATTGCCTGCTCCAACCCACATACCGTCGTTATACAGAGACCCGGCCCGCACGTCTCCCGCTTGGAACACATAGCCGACGTTATTCAAGCTTGCGCCTACGGTCAATTGGCCGTTCCAGTCGGAGTAGCCTTCCGGCAGGTAATTCATCCCAACAGTCGCAGTGAATGCCGCGCGTTGTTCCGGGTTCATATTCGCCAAGAGTTCTTCGTAATGACTACCCAGTACGAACATTTGACCCAAATTGAGCAGATTGCCCACCGTGGTCAGCGATTGCGTTGTCGCCACAAGGCCTCCGCCCAGCACGCTGACGCTGTTCAGGACTTCATTGCTGAACAAATGCAAGCGGGTAACCGCGCCGGTGTTGCGCACATCGGCAAGCACGTACAGATCACTGGTCGTCTTGAACAATTTACCTGCATCGCCATCTGCGTTGAAGGTGGACAAAGTGCCGCCTGCAACCACCACGGTGTCCAGACTGTTCTGGCCGGTCATGAACAAGGTGCCGTCGTAATGTGAGCCGCTGGAATCGCCCACAATCAGCATGCTGCCCGTGCCGTTGGTGTTGGTCCAATTGCCAGACAGGGTGGCTTGCGATGTCGCCAAATTGCCGTTGTTGTACACCGCGATGCGGCCCACATTGCCATCGAGTTCGACACTGTTGGTGAACCGGACCGCACCAAGGGACTGTTCCGAACCGAAGGTCAACACACCTTGCACCGCAGCACCTGTGGTGTCACGGTCCGACTGAACAAAAAACCCGTCAAAGCCCCAGACCAGTTGCTGGCCGCGGCCTGGCTCGTTCAATGCGCCCAGGTTCACAGTCACGCCTTCAACCAGGCCGGAGGCAAAACCGCCGGTACCGGTCCATGCTGTCTCGGAGGGATCCAAGCCCACCCGGCGCACATAGTCTTCCTGCAGCAGGAAGGTTCCCACACTGGCCAGCGACAAGGTGCTGGTCACGGTGTTGTTGCGCAAATCGTTGCCATTGAGCATGGTTCCCGAACCGTTGAAGCGGATCAGAGACAACTCATTCACACCCACACCCACCAAAGCGGTGAGGGTTGCACCTTCCAAAATCGTGTTGCCCGAGTAGGTGTTCGCGCCATTGAAAATCACCAAACCACCTGCACCGCCGATATGCACATCCGCGCCGTCACCGGCTGCGTACTGGTAGCCGCCGTCAGTGGCCGCGCTGTCGTCGGCAATCGTTCCGTCAAACTGGATGACGTTACCCCGGCCCGGTTCGAAACGGACGTTAGAGCCCTTCATGATGAACAAGTCGGTACCCGCAGCGCCACCGGCTGTGCCGAACTGACTGACCGTGCTGCCGCCCGCCACGTAGTTGCGCAGGAAGTGCGCATTGCCCTGAATGACCAAGGTACCGCCGTCGCGCACAAAGATGGAGCCGCCCAAGCCCGATCCGCCGCCGCCGAACATGCCGTCTCCGTCTGCACCGCTACCGGCACCAAAGCCACCCTGCCCGCCACCACCGGCACCACCAGCCACGGAGTGGCCATTGGCACCCGCTGCACCACCGGCACCACCCGCGCCACCACCGGCACCGAAGCCACCAGCACCGCCGGAGCCACCATCACCGCCCGTGCCGCCATCGCTGATCGAAAGCGCACCGGCACCGCCGTTACCGCCGGCACCACCGGCGCCACCGCCGAAGAAGTCAGCGCCGGAGCTAGCCGATCCGCCGCTGCCGCCGTCGCCGCCCAGACCCGCCAGGCCGCCGTTCAACTTGTCATGCCACAAAGCCAGGTTGGTAATGGCCAATGCCAAGTCAGTGATCGCTTGCGCCAGGCCAAGCGAGTTTTTGACTGTGTTGGCGATTTGGTTAGAGACCTCGGTGATCGACTCTGCAACCGCCTCGGCATCCACCACCAATTTCACCGGGTTGATACCCACAAAACCGATCGTCGCTTGCACGGGAGGCGTTGCATCCGCAGCCAAATTCAAGACCGCTTCGGCCGATTTCTCGATGGCGTCTGCCAACTCAGCAGCACCGAGCACCATGTCAATCGTGGCCATGGTCAGACCAAAGGTGGCCGTCGTCAGGTCGTAAATCAGCCAGAAGTTGACGGGCAAGCCATTGCTACCGTTACCACCGATACCGCCGTTGTTACCACGACCACCCGTGTTGTCGGCAGCAACCTGACCGCGGGTGCCGGCAAAGCCTTCCGAGTCATTGAAGAAGCTGTCGTTGAAGCTGGCGCTGTAACCGGAGCTGCCGGTGCTGTTGCTTCCGACGTTACCAATACCATTCATATTGCCGCCGTAAGTCATGGGCGACAACAAACGGAAGCTCTCCACCATGTTCGACGTGGGTGCTGCGGACAGGTTCAGCGTCACCGAGGTCACAACACCGCCGGTCCTGTTGATGGTCACGCCACTGACCGAGGTGCCTTGGTTGAAGGTGTTACCCGCCACCACACGGCCCGACAGCAAAGCGATAATTTGCGCGTCCGTCTTACCGGCTGCATTGAACGGCACGGTAATGGCGTTGCCGCTGACCGAACCAGCGGCCGTCTTGAGCGACAGACCTGCGCTGGGGTTGTAGTAAGCGGACAAGTACTGACCCACTGAGCTACCCGTCGGAGTCACGGTCACGACATCGCCAGAAACGCTGGCCACCGTTCCCTGAAACACCGTTCCACTGCTGCCTGGCACATACACCAATTGACCCACGGAGAATTTGGAAACCGCATTGGGCACGCGCAAAGAGTTCGTGTTGGCTCCGCCGACCAAGGGGTTTTCGATTACTTGGAGGTCGGTCACGCCCGAGGCAATCACGTCGCCTGTGAGCGTCGCGGTGCGACCACTGACCGATTGAATGACGGCCGATTTAGTTACGTTGTTCTCAGTCCAAGTCACGGTCGATCCCGCCACCAAGCGCGCATCGCCGGGCACGGTGATGCGGTTTTGGCCGCCGCTGTTGTCGGCGGTAAATGCAACCGCCTTGAAGGTGGGCTGCTTGATCACGTCCACGTAGGTCGAATCGCCCGAGATGGGCTTATCCAAAGTGAACGACTTCACTTTACCCACCAGAGTGTTGCGCGCACCGGCCGCCTCATCTTCGGCGGCCGTGTAGTTCACAACCGAGACGATGGTGGCGACCTGGCTGGCGTAGGCGCCATTGGATGTGTTGGTACCAACCACCACTTTGTCGCCCGCCACGACGCCGGTCAGCAATGCACGATTGTTGCTACCGACGATATCGACAGCCGCTTTGCCTTTCACAACCACGGACGTCTTGGTAACAACGCCAGTGTCGGGGTCGGTGACGTCCACAAATATGTTGTAGGGTACAACCGCAAAAGCGTAGTTGACCGCCAAAGTGGACGTGCTTTGACCACCGGTAAGGCTGTAACCGGAGCGACCTGCGTTCGCTACGCCCGCAAGCACCTGGGTCGGGACCGTATCAACCACGACCGTGTCGTAGGTGAATGTGGTTGGCGTGTAAGTCGCAAGACTCTTGGCGGTGGCAGACACCGGAGCCGCCAATGTCACAGTAGTGAATCCAGCATCTGCACTAATGCTGCTGATCGAAGTCGTCGCTCCGTAGTTGTCAAAGGCCGCCACCGAGCCTTGGGTGAGGAAGGACGCCGACTTGTTGTCCACCGTCAACCTG
This sequence comes from uncultured beta proteobacterium, assembly GCA_903914985.1. Classification (GTDB taxonomy): domain Bacteria; phylum Pseudomonadota; class Gammaproteobacteria; order Burkholderiales; family Burkholderiaceae_C; genus Allorhodoferax. The sequence continues at coordinate 9,571 of CAIWRE010000050.1, forward strand.
TCCATGTTGTAACTGACCACGCCGTTGTTGACGTAACGCGTCAACAAGGGCTGGTGGTTGTTGGTTTCAGCCACAGCGGCTGTATTCATCGGAATCGCGTTCAAGTAAGCCGTGGTGCTGGTGATGTTCAACAACTGGTCCAAATAGGCCACCGGGGCCGCGCCGCCACCGGTACCACCCTGAGCGCGGTTGCTGACGAAGTCGGTGTTGATGACCGTCAAAGAAGAGCCGGAATCAACAAAGAATGCACCACCCAAACCCGCGCCGCCGCCGGAGCCTGCGCCACCGACCGTATTGAAGTTGTGGACCAAGGACTGCCCGTCCGTGGCGCTACCCAACACGAAATTGCTCGATCCCGTGACGATAAAGCCCGTACCCAGTGCACCGTTGATATCACCCGAAGCCGTTTGGGCACCCACATAGACCGATGCCGTACTCAACAAGGCCGATGCGAGCATCAGCGCTGCCACTTTGGTCAGGCGCATGGGTTGCTTGGGAGCGGAACGGCGGGCGTTATTTTTTTTCATAGGTGGTACCAACTTTGCAACGATAAATGTCAAACAAGCGGCGTCACTGCTTGCCAGAAAAGCAAGCAATCACACCTCAAAAATTCGGGGAACAAGCCCCCACGCACCAAAAAAGCGCAGGAGTCCACTGATATCAATCAAGCAGTTGCAATACTTTACACTAATTTGTTAAAAAATTCGACGAAATCGTTGCTTGGCAAGAATGAAAAGTGGCGAAATCACCAACAGGGCGCATGGGAAAATCCGTACATAGATGTATGTTTCAGCACGCAAGGTGAGCCACGCAAACTGTGGGCCCAAAGGCAAGGTGTCACCTTCGGACCGGGTACCGCTCAGGCGTGTAGTCGTTGACGGTACGCGGGCATGTGCTTTACAGGCCTTGGCCAATGGAATTGGCATGATGCGGATAATGGGCCCGCTCGATCAATCCATCACGAGGGGACCGCATGAACCAGCCTTCCATCAACCGCCGTCGCTTGCTTTTGCAAGGTGGCGCTGCGTCACTCGCAACCGTTCCGGCCTTTGGCGCTTGGGCCCAGCAGGCCTGGCCAACCAAACCCTTGCGGCTGGTGGTTCCGTTTGCGCCCGGGGGTAGTTCAGAAATTGTTGCCCGTGCAGTCGCCGGCGAATTGGCCAAGACCATAGGGCAGAACGTGTATGTGGATAACAAGCCGGGGGCCGCGGGCAACATTGCCATGCAGGAGGTGGCCAATTCCACAGACGAACACACCCTGATCCTCGGACATATCGGCACCCTGGCGGTCAACCCGTTCATTTTCCCGAAGCTGCCCTACGACCCCTTGAAAGACTTTGCCCCGATCACGCTGGTGTCCAAGGTGCCCAGCCTGTACGTGGTGCATCCGGATGTTCCGGTCAAAAACATCAAGGAGTGGGTGGCATACGCCAAGGCGCGACCGGGCCAATTGAACTATGGCACGGCGGGCAACGGCAGCGCGGGGCATCTTGCATTTGAATACCTCAAGATGGTGAGTGAAACCTTCGTGCTGCATGTGCCCTACCGCGGCACCGGCCCCATGCTGACCGACCTCCTGGCGGGCCGGCTGCAAGCGGCCTCGGTAGGCGCACCGGCCCTGCTGCAGTTCATCAAGGCCGGCAAGCTGCGTTGCATCGGCACCGGCACAGCCCAACGCCTGCCGGCGCTGCCCGACGTGCCAACGGTCGCAGAGCAAGGCTATAAAGGTTTCGAAATGACACAGTGGTACGGGCTCCTGGCACCCTCCCACTGGCCGCGCCCCAACATTTTGAAACTGGAAGCCGAGTCGATCAAAGCCACGCGCAGCACGCTCATTTCTGAAAAGCTGGCGCAAGAGACTGCGCTGGCGGTGGGCAATTCGGCAGCTGAATTTGGTGTATTCATCCGTGCAGAGCAGGCACGCTGGAAGCCGGTCATCGCACGCGCAGAAATCAAACCTGACGGCGCATAACGCGTTTTTTGGCGTTGCCTCATCTAATACGCGTCTCCAGCGCACTGCTATTTGCGCTTATTGAAAATAGGTATGCGCTACGACGGCGTAGCGGCAATTCCTGGAGACCCCGAACGAATTGAGGGCCGCAGCGTCATTCCGTGGATTTTTAAAGTGTGTCTTGGAATATATCTACAAGACACACCAGAAAGAAAAAACCCTTATAAATCAAAGATTTATAAGGGCCTTCTGGCGGAAACGGAGGGATTCGAACCCTCGATGAGGCTCTACACCCCATACTCCCTTAGCAGGGGAGCACCTTCGGCCACTCGGTCACGTTTCCAATCCTCGGATTATGTCA
>CAIWRE010000051.1 GCA_903914985.1 uncultured beta proteobacterium
CTCTTGAGATCCTTCAAGCTCACCGCCAGCAGCTAGCTGTACTAAAGAGCGAGCCCGACCGCGGCATCTACGACGCCCTGAACAAAGGAGTTGCGCTGGCGACCGGCGATGTGATTGGTTTCCTACACGCTGACGACCTTTACGCTCACCCTGAGGTGCTGCAGCACATCGCAACCGCCTTCCAGGATTCATCCGTTTGCGCGGTATATGGCGATCTTCAATATGTGCGCCAGCACGATATCACCCAGGTGGTGCGCCACTGGCAAAGCAGCCACTCCACCTCCTCTCGTTTGGCGTGGGGGTGGATGCCGCCCCACCCTACGTTGTATGTTCGGCGCGAGTGGTACGAACGCATTGGCGGTTTCAACACCCATTACAGAATTGCTGCTGACTACCTGAGCATCCTGCAGCTCTTCAGCCAACCAGGCTTTAAGTCTGTTTATTTGCCTGAAGTATTGGTGACCATGCGCATGGGGGGCGTCAGTAATCGCTCACTGAAAGCAATAGCGCGAAAGACAGCCGAAGATTGGAATGCCTTGCGTGAAACACGCGTTGGCGCCTTGGGCGGCGTTGGCGCTTTGGTTTGGAAAAACCTGAGCAAGCTTGGTCAATTCAAATAGTGCCTTCATGCCTATTTCAGACCGTAATACCCCAGCTTGACCACCTCTGTCAGCGCAAACGCAGCCGAGCGCTCATCGTGCCACCAGCCATCAGCACGCCACCACCCCGGTTTTGAAGCCACCAGCCAGTACTCGCACCCGCTGTTGGCAAAGACCTTCGACCACACCCAGTCAACCCGGCGCAGGTGGGGCGGGTCGCTCACCACCACCACCCGCCGCCAGCCCCGCGCTTTCATGAGCGCCAGGGTGGCCTGACCCTCTTCCCAGGTATTGCGGGCAACGGCGTCGGTCAGCACCGCCGCTCGGGGTACGCCTTGGGCAATTGCCAGGGCTTCGCGCCACTCCAACACATACGGACGAGCCGCATCTGAGCCGCCTTCCTTGCCGGTCAGGAGCACCATTGGGGCCACGCCCGACTTGAACAACTCCAGTGCTGTTTCAATGCGGGCACCAGCGTCTCCGCCTAGCGAGACAATCAGGTCTGCTTTGAATGGCTCAGGCTTGACAGTCAGGCCAGGCGCCGCAAGCCAATGACCAAGTTGCGATAGGCACCAAAGCAGTCCTGCAAGGAAGACTGATGCGGTGAGCAGCGCATGACCACGTGAATGCAATCCACCCATTCAGCGCTGCAAGCTCAATTGCTGGCGTGATGATCTACCTTGGTCCCTTTTCACGCTCTGCTCCCTTGGCGACCATTCCAACGGGTAGGGAGCCCATGGCGGCGACCGCTACACCATAGCGAGGCGCGCTCCGCGAATAGCGCAACAACGTGCTCCGCTCGTGCCGAGACCAGTACCTCAATGTCACCAGCAGGTACACCGCAAAGCCACTGACGAACAGCACAAACGACACGCCGTCCGGCACACCCGCCTGCCAACTCACCAATCCGACCAACCCACCCAGTGCATTCACACCGATCAGCAGCATCACTGTTTTGGCCACCGACAGTCCACGCTGGCGGATGAGGTGGTGCAGGTGCATTCGGTCGGCCCGCATGGGCGACTGCCCCTTCAACAGGCGGCGCACCATACAGCCCACCGTATCGTAAAGAGGCACGATCAGAACCCACAGGGCGGCCACCGGCGGAAAGCCACCGGCAGCAGGTTGCCCAGCTTGCCCGGCGGTAACAATCGCCAGCCATCCCAGTGCGCCGCCCAGCATCAGGCTGCCACCATCGCCCATGAACACCGCGGCTCGCCGCCTCCAGGGCGTGCGCAGGTTCCACACCAGAAACCCTGCTACCGCCCCCATGAGCGCCGCCACCAGCGGCAAATAGCCATGGAGTGCCGCTGGGCCAATGCCCTCTGCCCGCATGAGCCACAACGCCACATAGAAACTCGCCAGCGCAGTCAGGCAGATGCCGCCTGCAAGCCCGTCCAGACCATCAGACAGGTTCACCGCATTGATGATCCCGATCAGGCCCAACACAGTCAGCCACAAAGACCATTGACCCAGATGCAGGGTGCGCGAGCCGACAAGTTCACCAACATCGCGCAGGGCAACGTCTGCCAACCAGATCGCAACTAAGGCGACGGCCGCCTGTGCCACGAACCGGATGACACTGCTGGCCTCCCGAAGGTCATCGGCCAGTCCGATGAGGAACAAACCCGCCAGCATGCCCAAAAAAGCCAGAGGCACCAGACCGTGAAGCTCGAATGCGGCAATGGAGGCCACCACGCCCAGAAGCATTGCCACTCCACCCACCAGCGGTGTTGAGCGCGCATGGCGCTTTCGGGAATCGGGCACGTCGATGAGACGCCAGCGCTTAGCCCGTGCAGACAACACAGGCATCAGGGCACACGCGACTAAGGCAGACAACAAAAAAACGAGCGCTTGCATGGCAATGAGTAACTTCGGCTTCAACCGCCGAAATCCTAAGGCGGTGAAGCGCTGAATTGACTGAACTCAAAGCCGCGATTTTGCTGAGGTTGTGCGATTGTTTGCTTAACTCAGGCAGGTTTCGCATTAACGCACGCCCGTTGGGATTAAGCCTCCTGGGAACTCAGAAGCCCTCGGGTAACTGAGTTCAGTGCATCACCCGCGCCCCGCCACAAACCCATACGCCAGATTGGTTCGCATGCTGCCCTCGCGCTCATAGGCGACCTTGGCTGACGCCAGGACATCGTCTGTCAGCGCCGCACGCTGGCGTGCATCGAACCGGTACAGGCGCGCATTGTTCTCGCCAAAGATCGCCCGCTTGACCGCGCCATCGGCCGCACCCAGTGGCGCGAAGCCATGCTTGCGTTGCAGGTCCTCAGGAATTTCGAGGCGGCGCAGCGCCTCGATCTGCCACTGCGGCGCACCGGTCCAGATCGCATCCGTGCCCCAGCAGACATGGTCTGCACCCATGCCCTTGATCAGCTGACCCATCATGACCGCGGCCAGCTTGGGCTCGGCGATCGTGGTCTGGGCAAAGAGCTGGCCGACATCCGCATAGACATTGCTCACACCGTGGCGCGCCGGA
>CAIWRE010000052.1 GCA_903914985.1 uncultured beta proteobacterium
CACCTACGTGAAGTTGGCGCAGCGGGAGGGTTTTCGGGCCCGCGCAGCCTACAAACTGAAAGAGATCGATGAAACCCTGGGCTTGATCAAGCCGGGGCATCTGGTGGTCGATTTGGGCTCTACCCCTGGGGCATGGAGCCAGTATGTGCGCCGCCGCCTGTCGCCGCAGGGTGCGGCCTCTGGCACTTTGAATGGCACCATCATCGCGCTGGACTTGTTGCCCATGGACCCGATTGAAGGTGTGCAATTTCTGCAGGGTGACTTTCGCGAAGGCGAGGTCCTGGACCAGCTTGAAGTCCTGATGGCAGGACGCAAAGCCGATGTGGTGGTTTCTGATATGGCGCCCAATTTGTCCGGCATCGCCTCGGCAGACGCTGCCCGCATCACCCACTTGGTGGAGTTGGCGGTGGAATTTTCCAAGGTACACATGAAGCCGCAGGGCGCCTTGGTGGTCAAACTGTTCCACGGCGGCAGTTACAGCCCCTTGGTGCAGTTGTTCAAGGAAACCTTCAAGCTGGTCAAGCCGATCAAGCCCAAGGCCTCGCGCGACAAGTCCTCAGAGACTTTTTTGGTGGGCATTGAACTCAAGCAGAGCGAGCCACAGTGAAGCTTGGGTGTGATTTTTTTCCATTTCCTTGCGTTTTTAAGGATAAGAGCGCAATTTATGTTCTGTTTGGCGGGTGTGACGCCTAAAATGACAGATCAATTTGACGTTTTTGTGACTGGAGTCCTGCTTGAATAACCAGTGGTTTTCTAAGATTGCTGTTTGGCTGGTGATTGCCATGGTGCTTTTCACTGTGTTTAAACAGTTCGACACCCGCTCAGCCTCCGGGGCTGGTTACGTGGGCTACTCCGACTTTTTGGAAGAGGTTCGCGCGAATCACATCAAGAGCGCGACGATTCAAGAGGGACAGGGCGGCACCGAAATTGTCGCGACCACCAACGACGATCGCCGCTTGCGCACTACTGCGACCTACTTGGACCGCGGCTTGGTGGGCGACTTGATTGCCAACGGCGTGAAGTTCGATGTCAAACCCCGTGAAGAAGGCTCCTTGCTCATGACCTTGCTGGTCAGCTGGGGCCCCATGCTGCTGCTGATTGGCGTGTGGGTTTATTTCATGCGTCAAATGCAGGGCGGCGGCAAGGGCGGTGCATTCAGTTTTGGGAAAAGCAAAGCGCGCCTGCTCGACGAGAACACCAATACCGTGACCTTTGCCGACGTTGCCGGTTGCGACGAAGCCAAAGAAGAAGTCAAAGAAGTCGTCGATTTCCTGAAAGACCCCAGCAAATTTCAAAAACTCGGTGGCCGTATTCCGCGTGGATTGTTGCTGGTCGGGCCGCCGGGTACCGGCAAACCGCTGTTGGCCAAGTCGATCGCAGGCGAAGCCAAAGTGCCGTTTTTCAGTATTTCGGGTTCAGACTTCGTAGAAATGTTTGTTGGCGTCGGCGCATCCCGTGTGCGCGATATGTTTGACAACGCCAAAAAGAATGCGCCCTGCATCATCTTTATCGATGAAATTGACGCGGTCGGTCGCCAGCGTGGCGCCGGTTTGGGCGGCGGAAACGACGAGCGCGAGCAAACCTTGAACCAGATGCTGGTGGAGATGGATGGTTTTGAGACCAACGTCGGCGTCATCGTGGTCGCTGCGACCAACCGTCCGGACATTTTGGATGCTGCATTGCTCCGCCCTGGTCGCTTTGACCGCCAGGTGTATGTGACCTTGCCCGATATTCGTGGTCGCGAGCAAATTTTGAATGTGCACATGCGCAAGGTGCCCGTCGCCCAGGACGTGAACCCCGGTGTGATCGCTCGTGGCACACCCGGCATGTCCGGCGCCGACCTGGCCAATCTGTGCAACGAAGCTGCTTTGATGGCCGCCCGGCGCAATGCGCGTTTGGTTGAAATGCAGGATTTCGAAAAGGCCAAAGACAAAATTCTGATGGGTCCTGAGCGCAAGAGCATGGTGATGCCCGAAGGGGAGCGCCGCAACACGGCTTACCATGAGTCCGGTCATGCCCTGATTGGCAAGTTGTTGCCCAAATGCGACCCGGTGCACAAAGTCACCATCATTCCCCGCGGACGTGCGCTGGGTGTGACCATGAGCCTGCCGGCCCAGGACCGCTATTCCTACGACAGCGAATATATGCTGAACCAAATCAGCATGCTGTTTGGCGGTCGTATTGCGGAAGAAGTGTTCATGAATCAGATGACCACCGGTGCCAGCAATGACTTTGAGCGTGCCACCTCGATCGCCCGCGACATGGTGACCCGCTATGGCATGACCGACGCACTGGGCCCCATGGTCTATGCCGAGAACGAAGGCGAAGTGTTCCTGGGTCGTTCGGTTACCAAGACCACGACCATGAGCGAGCAGACCATGCAGAAGGTGGACTCCGAGGTCCGCCGCATCATCGATCAGCAGTACTTGCTGGCACGCACACTGATCGAAGAGAACCAAGACAAGATGCACGCCATGGCCAAGGCCTTGCTGGAATGGGAAACCATCGACAGCGACCAGTTGGACGACATCATGGCTGGCAAAGAGCCCCGCCCGCCTAAAGACTGGTCGCCCCGCGTGCCCAGTGCAGGCTCGGGTGACGGCGGCTCGCCCACCGCCACTATCACGCCTGAGCCCTCTGCGACGGCGGCTTAAATGCCAATGAGAGGCACCCGCTAGGGTGCCTCTCTTCATTCAATAGGGCCACTCCATGCCCCACTGGCAAACCAGTCGCATCCGCATCGACCTGTCGCGTCCACAGGTCATGGGCATCGTGAACATCACACCTGATTCGTTTTCCGATGGCGGCCGCCATGCCGGCACGCGCGAGGCCTTGCTTCATTGTGAAAAGCTCATTCAGCATGGCGCGGACATCTTGGACCTCGGTGCCGAATCCACCCGGCCGGGTGCTCAGCCGTTGTCGCAGGACCAAGAATTGCAGCGGCTACTTCCTGTTTTGCGCGCAGCCGTGACTTTGGGCGTACCCGTGTCGGTGGATACCTACAAGCCCGTGGTGATGCGGGCGGCGTTGGATGCCGGTGCGGACATCATCAACGATGTCTGGGCCCTGCGCTGGTCGGATATGACAGATGGCTTGCGCGCACCATCTGTGATCGCCCAACATCCGCAATGCGGTGTCTGTTTGATGCATATGCACGGAAATCCTCTCACCATGCAAGTCGCGCCCATGGCAGGAGCCGTCGTCGAACCAGTGCGTGACTTCTTGCAGCGCGCTGCCCAAGGATTGATGGATCAAGGCGTAAACCGTGCGCGCATTTGTATTGACCCGGGCATTGGTTTTGGCAAGACGGTGGAACAGAATTTCAGTCTGCTTGCGCAGCAGAGCGAATTGGTTGACTGCGGCTTCGCTGTGCTGGCCGGGTGGTCGCGCAAATCGTCCCTGGGAGCCGTCACCGGTGCTGCGACAGATGACAGGGTCGTGGCCAGCGCTGTTGCGGCCTCACTCGCCGTCCTCCACGGGGCCCACATCGTGAGAGTCCATGATGTGCGGGAAACGGTACAGGCTTTGCGGGTCGTAGCGGCCACGCAGGCTGCCGCATAAAGAAACGAGGAAATTACAGAAATGAAACGCGAATATTTTGGAACCGACGGCATTCGGGGCACCGTGGGCCAGGCGCCTATCACCCCCGATTTTGTGCTGCGATTGGCCCATTCTGTGGGGCAGGTATTGCGCAAAACCGAGGCGAGACCGGTCGTGCTAATCGGCAAGGATACGCGTATCTCGGGGTACATGCTCGAGAGTGCGCTGGAAAGCGGCTTTAACTCAGCCGGTGTGGATGTGGTGTTGTTAGGACCGTTGCCCACGCCCGGAGTGGCCTACCTGACCCGCGCACAACGTGCTTCGCTGGGTGTGGTGATCAGTGCCAGCCACAACGCATTTGAAGACAACGGAATTAAATTTTTCAGCGCCCAGGGCACCAAGCTGCCCGACCCATGGGAGCTGGATGTCGAGGCCGCGTTGCGAACACCGCCGCAGTGGGTGCAGTCGTCCGCCTTGGGCAAGACACGGCGACTGGACGATGCAGCCGGTCGCTACATCGAGTTTTGCAAGAGCACTTTCGCCTATGACCTCACGCTCAAGGGTCTGAAAATCGTGGTGGATGGTGCGCATGGTGCGGCCTACCAGATTGCGCCCAAGGTGTTTCATGAGTTGGGCGCAGATGTCATCGCCATCGGCTGCGCGCCTGATGGCCTCAACATCAACCACCAGGTGGGTGCCACCCACCCCGAAGCGCTGGTTGCTGCGGTCAAAGAACACCAGGCTGATTTTGGTGTTGCGCTGGACGGAGACGCCGATCGTTTGCAAATGGTCGACGCACAAGGACGTCTTTTCAACGGCGATGAATTGCTCTACTTGATGGCCTGTGACCGCATGCAGAGCGGTGAGGAACTGTCCGGCGTGGTGGGTACCCTCATGACGAATATGGCTGTCGAGCTGGCACTGAAAGCGCGCGGTGTCGAGGTGGTGCGCGCCAAAGTGGGTGACCGCTATGTGTTGGAAGCCTTGCACGAACGCGGCTGGATTTTGGGGGGCGAAGGCTCCGGTCACCTTTTGGCATTGGATAAACACACGACCGGGGACGGCCTGATCTCTGCATTGCAGGTGCTACAGACCTGTGTGCGCGCAGGCAAGACCATGGCGGAGCTTTTGAGTGACGTGACGCTGTTTCCTCAAACGCTGCTGAATGTGCGTCTACGACCTGGCACCGATTGGCAGGCCAATGTTGCACTTCAGGAGCAGACCAAGGCGGTAGAAAAAGAGCTGGGACAAAGTGGCAGGGTGTTGATCCGCGCCAGTGGCACCGAGCCTTTGGTGCGTGTGATGGTCGAGGCGCGCGATGCCGAGCAGGCCCTTCGTTGTGCCCAACGCATTGCGGACACCTTGCAATGAACCAGCGCGTACCCTATGTTTGCCGGGCGGACTATGCCAATCCGCGCCATGCCCAAGTGCTGGTGGAATTGCTGGATGCCTATGCGCGTGACCCGATGGGTGGCGGTGAGGCGCTGAGCGCTTTCGCCAAAGGCAATCTGGTGAATTGCCTCGCAGCGCGGCCAACGGCTTTTAGCGTGCTGGCCTTTGACCACGCAGATGAAAAAACGCCCATGGGACTGATTAACTGCATTGAAGGTTTTTCCACGTTCGCCTGTCAACCGTTGGTCAATGTGCACGATGTCGTGGTCTTGTCTGACTACCGGGGCCAAAGGGTCGCAGAAGCCATGTTTGCCCTGGTCCACACTATCGCAGCACAGCGCGGCGCGTGCAAACTGACCTTGGAAGTCCTGTCCGGCAACCACAGCGCTTTGCGTCTTTACGAGCGGATTGGGTTTGCGCAGTACCAGTTAGACCCGGCAGCGGGACGTGCCCAATTTATGCAGAAGTGGCTGGACTAAGCCTGGCGCTCAGTCTCTGTCCTTGCTGAACACGATCCAGGCCGCAATGGCCGTAAAGCTGACAATGATGGCCACCACGATCCAAAATCCGGCCGGATGATCGGCAAGCGGGATGCCGCCTACGTTCATGCCGAAGAGACCTGCCAGGATGTTGATCGGCAAGGCCAGCACGGTGACGATGGTCAGCACATAAAGACTGCGGTTATTGGCTTCTGCCACCCGGCCTGCAATTTCTTCCTGCAACAGTTTGATGCGCTCTTGCAGTGCTGCCATGTCGCTGAGCGCAACGTTGAACTCTTCCGACGACTGGTGCAGGTCTTCAATGTCTGAGTCGCTGATCCACACCGGTGGTTTTTTGAGCAAGCGAAAAAGCGCAGCAGGTTCGGGTGCCAGCAGCCTTTGCAGACGCACCAGTAAGCGGCGCGAGACGCCCAGATCCGCCCGTTTACTTTCCAAACGCCCGGCCAGGAGCTTGTCTTCTATGGTGTCGATACGGGCAGTGACCTGCCTGACGATGTTGGCCAGCACGTCGCCTTGGTCGTGCATCAGGTGCACCAGCAGCGCTACCGAAGATGCAATCGGTGCACCCCTGCGCACCGCGTCACGCAAACGGTCCACAGATCGCAGAGGCTGCAGGCGCGCAGTCACGATCAAGCTTTCGCTGGCCGAAATCCACAACGTAGAGATGTCGGAGGGTTCAAAGCTGAAGTCGTAATGCACGTCATTGAGCACGGCCACCAGCGTGCCGTCGTCAAGTTCCACGCGTGTGGAGCGGGAGGCTTCACGCAGCGTTTCGTAGAACACATCCGAGAGCGCGAGGTGCTGGCGCAGCCATTTCTCGGTGCTGACTTGCCCCAGATTGAAATGCAACCAGACAAAACCGTCACCCGCGGTGCGAGCCGCCAATAGCTCTACGGCCTGGTGAGCCTCCACTGTGTGACCAACGCCATCGCGCCCAAACGCATAGCCGCAAATCAAACCTTGCTGGTCGGCCCCGTAGGCGCTGCGCTTTGCGGGGTTAAGAGATTCATTCATCGCTGATCCATGTTCAGTACACCTTGCGCCAGGGCGAGAGTGGCGTCAACTGTCCATCGGCCACTGGCAATGCCGGTCAGCACCTCCCCGGTATTCAAACACGCAAAAGCCTGCACCTCGCCATCCTGGTTCAGTGGTGTGAAACCCTCTGCCAGTTGAAGGTTGTACACGTGCAGCATCTCGTCGTGCCAACCGGTGGGTGTCATTCGAGCGCCCCGGATTTTCCCGGCCGGTCGCAGTTGACGGGGGTCGATGTCGCGCAGGCCGGCCTCCTCCCACAGTTCACGCACCGCACAGTGTTCCAGGGTCTCGTTTGCATTGAGTCCGCCGGCAGTCATGCTGTCCCACAAGCCCGGGTCTGTCGCCTTGGAGGCACTGCGCTGGCCGCACCACATGCGACCGTCAGGGGTGAATCCGTTGATGTGCACGGCGTGGCTCATCATGCCCGTGTAGCGAAAGCCTGCGCGTTCAACGCGAACAAACGCAGGCTGTGCCGGGTCGGGGTGTGCTTGAGGATCGGGCCAGTAGCAAAATTCCTCGTTCCTCCAGCCGCTGATCAATCCCTGTGCATGCAGCTTGACAAGCGCAGACTGTAACGCTGCGCTGCGTACCGTGGCACTGTCGTCTTGTGCATTCCACACCAATGCGTCGGCTCGCAGCGCGGTGTTTTGAAGCACTCGCGCGAGTTGCATACCGTGATCCGGCAACAAATGACCCAGCACCCGGGATCCACAAAGAAAGGCAATGCAGTGTTCGGGCACCTCCTGGAGCGCCTGCGCTCGTAGACGCTGCAAAGCATCGCGCTGCCCGGGAAGCAGAGACGCTGCAAACGCGTGCGTACCCGTGTCGGACAGTTGCGGCAGCGGGGCGCTCTTGGCTGGCGAGTGCATGTCGAAGTTCTGATAGTCGGTCAAAGCGGTGTGGGAATTCGGTCGTCGCGTGTCAGACCATGATAGTCACTGATGGCTTCAGCCCAGTGACTCTGACATGCCAGGTACTCTCAGATTTCAACAAAATTTCACCGTCGTGACATCGAAGTGACATGTGCCTTTCGCACACTCGAGAGCCATCGCAGCCCAGTTGCATAGATGGAGAGAAGCATGGAATATTCAGGTCAGTCGACGGCTTTTGGTGTCGAGCAAGAGCCCTCTGCACCGCAAATACTCACTGCGGCGCCCGGTGTTGGGGCCATTTCAGTGTCCTGGGCGCGTCACCAGGACGAGGTGCGTGCAGCACAACGGCTGCGCTTTGACGTTTTCGCCGTAGAAATGGGTGCACGTCTAACGACACCGCTGGCTGGCCACGACATCGACCTGTTTGACAACTACTGCGAGCATTTGCTGGTGCGTGACACGGTCAGCCAACAGGTGATTGGTACCTATCGGGTGCTCACGCCGGTTCAGGCCCAGCGCGTGGGCAGCACCTATAGCGACACAGAATTTGACCTCACCCGGCTGCGCGGTTTGCGCGAGCGCATGGTGGAGCTGGGCCGCAGCTGCGTGCACCCGGACTACCGCCACGGCGGCGTGATCATGGCCTTGTGGACGGCCTTGGCCGAATTCATGGCGCGCAACCAGCTCGACACCATGATCGGTTGCGCCAGTATTCCCATGCTGCACAACGGCATGGTCTGCGGCGATGTGGCCGCCAGCATTTGGCAGCAGCTGAAAGGCAGTCACCTGGCGCCGATCGAGCACCAGGTTCGCCCTCGCTTACCGCTGCCGGTCGAGCGCCTGGACAGCACGCTCACGGTCGAACCACCGGCGCTCATCAAGGGCTACCTGCGTCTGGGTGCCAAGGTCCTGGGTGCGCCAGCCTGGGACCCGGACTTCAATTCCGCTGATTTGCCCATGATGATGCGCTTGACGGATATGCCATTGCGTTACCGCAAGCACTTTTTAGGTGTTTGACCCTCTCACCGGCTACAGTGGGGGCATTGCATTCCAGTTTGAAAGTGGTTTGAATGACCTCAGCTGTTCCTTCGTACGACGCAGCGCTTTGGGCGACCTCCAAAGCATTTCACGATGCCAGCCGTCCGCACTTGCTGGACCGTGACCACAGCCTGGTCGCGTTTAACGAGCGCGTTTTCAGTTGGGCCACGCGCACGGATGTGCCCGTTTTGGAGCGGCTTCGCTTCTTGTGCATCGTCTCCTCCAATCTGGATGAATTTTTTGAAGTGCGCGCCGAGCCGCATCTGACGGCTCAGCGCTCCGATGACCGCCAGGGGACCTACACGGTGGATTCCTTCGAGCGACTGTCCGAGGCTTTGCACCAGTTGGTGGATCGGCAGTATGCGCTGTACAACGAGGCCCTGCTGCCCACGCTGCAAGAAAACGGCATCCAACTCATCTCACACGGAGAGCGCAATCCGGCACAGCGGCGCTGGGTGCGGCAGTATTTTTTGCGGGAGGTGCGACCCCTGCTCATTCCTGTGGGCTTGGACCCGGCCCACCCGTTCCCACAGGTGGCCAACAAGGCGCTGAATTTCATTGTTCGTTTGAGCGGTCACGACGCCTTCGGGCGCAGCAATGAAATTGCCATCGTCAAGGTGCCACGGGTGCTGCCGCGCATCATTCGCATGCCCGACAAGCTGTCCGGCGGGAAGGCGATCTTTGTTGCTTTGACCAGCGTCATTCGGGCGCATCTGGACGACCTGTTTCTGGGCCGAAAAGTCGATCAGTTTTCGCAATTCCGGGTGACGCGGCACTCGGATTTATCGGTCGATGAGGACGATGTTCAAAATCTGCGCACCGCCCTGCGCCAGGGTTTGGCGCACCGCCATTACGGCGAGGCTGTGCGGCTGGAGGTGTCGGCCAGTTGCTCCGAACACCTTGCGCACTTTTTGCTCAAGCAGTTTGACCTGCCACAGCAGGCTTTGTACCGCGTTGCCGGGCCGGTGAATTTGGTGCGGCTGACGCAAATGATTGACTTGGTGGATAAGCCGGAGTTGTGCTTTTCGCCATTCAGAGCCAGCTTTCCCCGGCGGTTGGATGCGGCGACCGGCATCTTCGATCAGCTTAAGCAGAAGGACATCCTGTTTCACTTGCCTTTCGAGAGTTTTGACGGCGTGCTCGCGTTCTTGCGCGCGGCGGTCAATGACCCGAACGTGTTGGCGATCAAACAAACCATTTACCGCGCCGGCACCGACTCGGTCATGATGGATTTGCTGCGTGAGGCCGTGCGCAAAGGCAAAGAAGTGACGGTGGTGGTAGAGCTCAAAGCCCGCTTTGATGAAGAGGCCAACATCAACTGGGCCGAGATGCTGGAGTCTATTGGGGCCCAGGTGGTCTATGGTGTGGTGGGCCTGAAAACCCACGCCAAGATGCTGCTGGTCACACGGCGCGAAGGCAATAAGTTGCAGCGCTACGGCCACTTGTCCACCGGCAACTACAACGCCCGTACTGCACGTTTGTATACCGACGTGAGTCACCTCACCGCGGATGCCGCGCTCACCATGGACATGGAGCACGTGTTTGTTCACCTGGCCAGCCAAAGCCGGCTACCACGCATGCAAAAAATGTGGCTGGCGCCTTTTAATTTGCATTCCAACCTGGTGCGCAAAATCACATCCTTGGCGCAGGCTGCAGCGCGCGGTCAATCCAGCCGCATCGTGCTCAAAATGAATGCGCTGACGGACGTCGATCTGATTGACGCCTTGATGCAAGCAGGCCGGCAGGGCGTCAAGATCGACCTGATTGTTCGCGGCGCCTGCATGTTGCCCGCCAGGGTGCCTGGGGTGAGCGACAACATCCGGGTACGGTCGGTGATCGGGCGCTTTTTGGAGCACTCCCGGGTGTTTTATTTCCGCCAGGGCGCGCAGGAGTCCTTGTACCTGTCAAGCGCGGACTGGATGAACCGCAACATGGTGCGCCGCGTGGAAGTCGCCTGGCCGGTGACGGACCCGGAGCAACGCCAACGCTTGATCGACGAATGCCTGCTGGCCTACCTGCACGATGGTGTGGACGCTTGGGACATGCAGGCCGATGGCAGCTACCAATTGGCATCTCACAACGTTGCTGGGGGCCATAGTGCGCAAGCGGCGCTGATGGCGCGTTATGGCGCAGAAAGGCCAGCACGTGGCAAAGGATAGAACGCTGGACCTGGTGCTGTGGCGCCACGCAGAGGCCATTGACCTGGAGCTGGTTGGCGACGATATGCTGCGCACCTTGACGCCGCGTGGTGAGAAACAAGCCCATCGCATGGGCGCGTGGCTGGACCGTCAGTTGCCAGCGAGTACCAAAATATTTGCCAGCCCCGCTTTGCGTGCGGACCAAACTGCACAGGCGCTAGAGCGCAAATACAAAACCAACGCGGGACTGGCCCCGTTGGCCGGCGTGGATGATCTTTTGAACCTAGCGCACTGGACGACGGGCAGCGGCTGTGTGTTGGTGGTCGGACATCAGCCCACCTTGGGTCAGACAGTCGCGCGATTGCTGGGCATTGCCGACGGGGAGTGCAGCATCAAAAAAGGCGCAGTCTGGTGGCTTCGCATGCGTGAACGCGACGCGTCCACAGAGGTGACCGTGTTGGCAGTCCTCTCTGCGGATTTGGTTTAAGAGGATCAGCTCTTCGCGGGGCGACCGGTCTTGAGGCTGGGCACTGCAGCAATCGCCGCCAAAAACACAGCGTCCGGTAGGGTCGCCAGATGCTTCATTCCAGCGCGGATGAGTTCGGTCTTTTTCACCATGACCTTGAGTTGTGCGGCGCGGTGCTTCATGGCTTCCAGCACAAGATATTCCGCCTTGGGAACGGTGATGCTGTCACGCACCAGTTTGTGCTTTTTCTCTTTGGTGTTTTTTGCGTCGACCGAGGCGGCAGGCGTTGCCACAGATTTAGCTACAGGCTCTTGAGCGGCGCTTGGCTTTGCCACTTTTTTGACGGCAAGCGATGGCTTCGCAACTGCTTTTTTCGCAGCTGGAGCGCGCTTTACAGGGGTTTTGCGCGCTGCCGCAACACGCTTCTTGGCGGGTGCTGATTTCGCAGCGGGGGCGCTGGTTGCGGGCACGGTGGTGGGTTCGGTCTTGGCCATGGTTGCTCGTCCTCTTTTATTCAAGTTGCAAAAAACAGTACATACAGTTTATATCGTTTTTTGCGATGGAGCAAATTTCATGGCAAGAGCAACGCCCTCAATGTTCCACAAAGTCCAAAGGCCACGGTGTTTTTTGCCATGCCAAGGCCTCCTCTCGCAATAGGTAGGCTGACTGAGGGAATTCCTGTGCCCAAAGCGCCGCGCAGTGCAACTGCAACTTACCGTGGTGAGATGCAGAAATGCGAACGCCGGACATGTCGGGATCGCGTCGCGCGTGACACAAGATCACCGCCAAACGCAGTGCCAGAAGTTGGGCGCGCAACTCGTCGTTGGAAAGGTCCGCCTCAATTTTTCGCAGTTTGCCGCGGTGGCCCAGCACCAACAGGCTCAGGCGGTGAAGTTCAGGTAACGCAAAGCCCATGGCGTCTGCGTTGTCGAGAATGTAAGCGCCGTGCTTGTGGTAATCGCTGTGCGAAATGTGACTGCCAATTTCATGTAGTTCCGCAGCCCATTTGATCTTGCGCACATTGCGCTCGGTGGCTTGTGTGTTGCTGTTCGCGAGGGCTTTTTCAATACCTTCGAACAGCAGCGTGGCGACCCTGCCTACGCGTTCGCCGTGCACGCGGTCTACACCAAACTTGGTGGCCAGGCGCAACACCGTTTTCAGCCGAAGGTCGCTCGTCGTGTGCGTGTTTCCACTCAGCTCGCGCAGCAGTCCATGGCGCAATCCTCCGTCGGTAGAGTGCAATGACTCAATGCCTAACAAGCTGAACAAGGCTCGGGTAATGCTCAGCCCGCCGCCAATCACTGCTTTGCGGTCTTCCCGCAAGCCCGGCAGTTTCACCCGATCGGTACTTTGTGCGGTGATCAGCTTGTCAAGCAGCCAGTCCAGACCCTCCTGGGTGATCGAACCTTGCGGCCATCCCGAGGCTTCTAACACGTCCCGGATGGCACCTACCGTTCCAGCAGAGCCATAGGCCACGTCCCAGTGGCTGGGGTGGTAGGCGTCAATGGCTTCATCCAGCACCGCCTTAGCGGCGATTTCGGCAATCTCAAAGGCCTTGCGCGTGAACTGACCGTCCGAAAAATAGCGGGTGGACCAGGCAATGCTGCCCACGCGAAAAGACTCCATCACCCGGGGCTTAAAGGCCTGACCCAGAATCAGCTCGGTCGAACGCCCTCCAATATCGATCACCAAACGGCGCTCATCGGATGCCGGCAGGGTGTGGGAGACGCCTTGGTAAATCAGGCGGGCTTCCTCACGCCCGGAGATCACCTCAATCGGAAAACCCAAAACCGCGTTGGCGCGCTCCAAAAATGCATCGCGGTTCCGGGCTTCGCGCAGGGTTTGGGTTGCCACGGCCCGGACTTGTTCGGGGGCAAAGCCGGCCAGCCGCTCGCCAAACCGGGCCAAGCAATCCCAGCCGTTTTGCATGGCAGCTTGCGTCAGGTTGCGGTCGACGTCGAGACCGGCGCCCTGGCGCACGGTTTCTTTGAGGTATTCGGTACGTTGAAACTCGCCGTGGTCCAGTACGCCAATTTCAAGGCGAAAGCTGTTGGAGCCCAAATCGATCGCGGCAAGTCGGAGTTCTGAAGTCATTGAAGAAACGGTTTATACAATTTATCAAGCCAAGGATAGCACCAAGCTGTTGGCGCTTGGCCCATTTCTACAACCCACAAAAAAGCCCAGCCGAAGCTGGGCTTGGTGAGCGACAGGAGCTCCAGGCGCGGACCTCGGGGACGCTCCAGTAAAAGAACCTTATTTTTTCGTCGAGGTCATGACGGTGTCCACGACGTGGACCACGCCGTTGGTGGCCAGAATGTCGGCCTGCACAACGGCAGCGTTTTCCACAGTCACAAAATCACCCGCTTTGGACAAGGCGAGGTTCTCGCCGTTGAGTGCTTTGACGGTGCTGTTTTTCACATCCTTAGCCAGGGCTTGGGCGGGCACTACGTGGTACATCAGCAAGTCTTTGAGCTTGGCGGGATGTTTGGCCAGATCTTCCATGGTGGCCGGTTTGACGGCCTTGAACGCGTCGTTGTTCGGTGCAAAAACGGTGAAAGGTCCGGTGCCTTGCAAGTCGTTGGTCAGACCCGCAGAGGTGATCAATCCGCTCAGCGTGCTCAAAGAAGGGGTGTTGGCAATGGTTTCGGCGACGCTGACGGGTTTTTGAGGCGCAGCGCAGGCGGCGAGCAGCAAAGTCAATGCAGCGCCAAGGGTGGCGCGACGGGCCAGTGCGAAGGATTTGGAAGTGAACATGGTCAAAAGCTCCTGTTAGAAAAGGGCTACGATAAGACTGATCAATGACATAAATGTGACAAAAATGTTGTCTCGAACCTTTTTGACGCATTGGATGGAAAACTGAGGGTCATCAATTGTCATGTTTATGTCACAAATAGTTCGTACATTGACCCGGTTAATCCATTCCACCCGAAAAGGTTTCACCATGAAATTTGCAGTTCAATACCCGGCCATCGTTGCGGCCGCCGCGACCGTTTTTGCATTTGGGGCCGCCCAAGCCCAGGAAATCACAGGTGCTGGCGCCAGCTTTCCTGCTCCGATTTACTCCAAATGGGCCGCAGACTACAACAAGGCTACCGGGGTCAAGGTGAACTACCAGTCCATCGGCTCGGGTGGTGGCATCAAACAAATCGACTCTAAGACTGTGGATTTCGGCGCGTCCGATATGCCCCAGACCGACGATGTTTTGAAGTCCAAAGGCCAGGTGCAGTTTCCAGCTGTGATTGGCGGCACCGTGCCCGTGGTCAATATCAAGGGCATTGCTCCCGGCCAAATGAAGCTTGATGGCCAAACCCTGGGCGACATTTTCCTGGGCAAGATCACACGCTGGGACGACCCTGCGCTCAAAGCCCTGAACCCCGGCCTGCCCTTGCCTGATGCAGCGATTGCACCAGTGCGCCGTGCAGACGGCTCCGGCACCACCTTCAACTTCACCAACTACCTGAGCCGTGTGCACCCCGAGTGGAAAGCTAAGGTCGGCGAGGGCACCGCAGTGAACTGGCCCGTGGGCGCGGGCGGCAAGGGCAACGAAGGCGTTTCTGCCTTCGTGAACCGCCTGCCCAACTCGATTGGTTATGTGGAGTACTCCTACGTCAAGCAAAACAAGATGACTTACACCTTGTTGAAGAACCGTGACGGCGTGTTCGTTGCACCGGACGATGATGCTTTCAAAGCGGCTGCAGCCGGTGCCGACTGGAACAAGTCGTTTTACCAACTGATTACCGACCAGCCCGGCAAGAACACCTGGCCCATTTCCACGGCGACCTTCATCTTGATGCACGCCAAGCAGGACAAGCCTGAAAAGGCGACCGAAGTGCTGAAGTTCTTCAACTGGGCCTACTCCAATGGTGTGAAGGCTGCTGCGGAACTCGACTACGTACCTATGCCTCCGGCAGTGGTTGCGACCATCCAGAAGTCCTGGGGTGAAATCAAGGACACCGCTGGCAAACCAGTCGCGTTCAAGTAAGTTTCCCTCCGCGCATCGCCAGCACCCCGAGCCCCTGTTCGGTGGTTTGGCTTGCGCTCATCCAACCACGAGCGGTTCATGACATCCACGCCATCCATCAAACACGCCCGCAGCGGGCCATGGGCTGATCAACTTTTCGGCTGGGTTGCCAAAGGCTGCGCGCTTTTGACGCTCGGCTTGTTGCTCGCCATCCTCACATCGCTGACCATCAGCGCCTGGCCTGCGATCCACAAGTACGGGTTCTCTTTCCTGACCAGCACGGTTTGGGACCCGGTGCAGGAGGAGTTTGGTGGCTTCGTGATGATTTACGGCACGATCGCAACCTCCATCATTGCGTTGGTGATCGCAGTGCCGGTGAGTTTTGGAATTGCACTGTTTTTAACGGAACTGTCTCCAGCGTGGCTTAAGCGCCCTTTGGGCACTGCCATTGAATTGCTGGCCGCCGTGCCTTCCATTGTGTATGGCATGTGGGGCTTACTGGTATTTGGGCCGGTGTTGGCTCAATACGTGCAAACGCCCTTGCAGAAAGCCTTTGCTGGCGTGCCGTACCTGGGTGCGTTGGTTTCGGGTCCGCCCGTGGGTATCGGTTTGCTGTCGGCCGGCATTATTTTGGCCATCATGATCATCCCGTTTATCGCTGCTGTGATGCGCGACGTGTTTGAGGTAACGCCTCCCTTGCTCAAAGAATCCGCGTATGGCCTGGGTGCTACAACCTGGGAAGTGGTGTCTAAAGTCGTGTTGCCCTACACCAAGACCGGTGTGATCGGCGGCATCATGCTGGGCCTGGGCCGTGCCATTGGCGAGACCATGGCAGTCACGTTCGTGATCGGTAACTTCAATCAACTGGATTCACTCAGTTTGTTCCAAGCGGCCAATAGCATCACCTCTGCATTGGCCAATGAATTCGCAGAGGCCGGTGAGGGCCTGCACCAGGCAGCGCTGATGTACCTGGGCCTGGTCCTGTTCTTTATTACTTTCGTCATCCTGTCCTTGTCCAAGATCTTGCTCTCGCAATTGCGCAAAGGCGAAGGAGCCAAAACATGATGTCTCCAGCACAAAGCCAGGCCCGCGCGGCTAAATTTGCGGCGCGCAACCGGATCAATAACGTTGCCACTGTGTTGGCACTCTCAGCCATGGCCTTTGGCCTGTTCTGGCTGTTCTGGATCCTGATTGAGACCGTCCGCTTGGGTATCGGGGGTCTGAACTTGGCCGCTCTGACCCAAATGACGCCTCCGCCCAACGAAGAGGGCGGTCTGGCCAACGCCATTTACGGTTCCGTGCTGATGGTGAGTCTGGCCACCTTGGTGGGCACGCCCATTGGTGTGATGGCGGGCATTTATCTGGCTGAGTTTGACCGCACAGGATGGCTTGCCAACCTGACGCGCTTTGTCAACGATATTTTGTTGTCGGCCCCCTCTATCGTGATCGGCCTGTTTGTGTATGCGATTGCGGTGAGTCCCTTTCATACCTTCTCAGGCGCAGCAGGTGTCCTGGCTTTGGCCTTGATCGTGATTCCGGTGGTCATCCGTACCACTGAAAACATGCTGCAACTGGTACCCGCCGGCCTGCGCGAAGCCGCATACGCCCTGGGTGCGCCCAAATGGAAAGTCATCATCAGCATCACCTTGAAGGCCGCCCGTGCGGGTGTGATCACCGGCGTGCTGCTGGCAGTGGCGCGCATTGCCGGAGAGACAGCACCGCTGCTGTTCACGGCATTGAGCAACCAGTTCTGGACCTCCAGCCTGGGTCAGCCCATGGCAAGCCTGCCGGTCACGATTTTCAAATTCGCCATGAGCCCGTATGAGAACTGGCAGCAGCTTGCCTGGGCCGGTGTGTTCCTGATCACATTGGCCGTGTTGTCTCTCAATATTGCAGCCCGCGTCCTGACCCGTAGCAAGAGCTAACAGCACGCGTTCAACCTTCAACGACAAAGTACTTCTATGCTTAAAACAGAAACCGGCCCCGTTAGCACCAAGATCGCCGTCAAAGACCTGAACTTTTATTACGGCAAGTTCCATGCGCTCAAGGGCATCAACATGGACATTCCAGAAGGCAAAGTGACGGCCTTTATTGGACCCTCAGGCTGCGGAAAATCCACCTTGCTGCGAATTTTCAATCGTATGTTTGAGCTCTATCCTGAGCAACGTGCCGAAGGCCAGGTGGTCTTGGACGGCGAGAACCTGCTGACCAGCAAAGAAGACGTCGCGCTGCTGCGCGCCAAAGTGGGTATGGTGTTCCAAAAGCCTACGCCGTTTCCGATGTCGATTTACGACAACATCGCTTTCGGTGTGAAGCTGTTTGAGAATTTGAGCAACACCGACATGGAAGAGCGCGTGGAGTGGGCCTTGCGCAAGTCTGCGCTGTGGACCGAGGTCAAAGACAAGCTGCACCAGAGTGGTTCGAGCCTGTCCGGCGGCCAGCAGCAACGCTTGTGTATTGCCCGTGGCATCGCCATCAAGCCCGAAGTCTTGTTGCTCGACGAGCCCTGCTCTGCGTTGGACCCGATTTCCACCGCCAAGGTGGAAGAGTTGATAGTGGAGCTGAAGAATGACTATACGGTCGTGATCGTGACCCACAACATGCAGCAAGCGGCGCGCTGCAGTGACTACACGGCCTATATGTACTTGGGCGATCTGATTGAGTTCGGCGCAACAGAGCAAATGTTTTTCAAGCCCACGCGCAAAGAAACCGAAGACTACATCACTGGCCGTTTCGGCTGATCGTCCACCCGACTTGACCGTAATACCAGGAGATCCCCATGCCCGATAAACACCTCTCTGCACAGTTTGACAGCGAGCTGACCTCGGTGTCCTCCCAGGTGATGGAACTCGGTGGTCTGGTCGAATCGCAGATTCGTCAGGCCATTTACGCTCTGCAGCATTTCAATTTGGATGCAGCCCACGAGGTTACCGCGAACGAGGCCCGCGTCAACGCCATGGAAATTGAGATCGACCGTGACCTGTCCTCCATCATCGCCCGCCGCCAGCCCACGGCTCGTGACTTGCGCCTGCTGATTGCGATTTCCAAGACCACGGCCAACCTCGAACGGGTCGGCGACGAGGCTGAAAAAATCGCCCGCATGGTGCGCTCCATCATTGAGTCTGGAACACCGCGCGCCTTGCCTTCGCTGGAGCTGCGCTACGCAGCGGATTTGGCCTCTGGTCTGCTTAACAAGGCATTGGACGCATTTGCTCGTTTGGACGTGAATGCGGCGCTGAGCATCTTGAAAGAAGACGATTTGATTGACAAAGAGTTTGACGGCTTTGTGCGAAAACTCATCACCTACATGATGGAAGATCCCCGTACTATCTCGCCGAGCTTGGATTTGTTGTTCCTGGCCAAAGCCATTGAGCGCATCGGCGACCATGCCAAGAACATTGCCGAATTCATTATTTACGTGGTCAAGGGCGAAGACGTGCGCCATAGCTCCATTGACCGGATTGAATCAGTCATCAAATGAGAACCATGCCCTCCGTCCTGGTGGTGGAAGACGAGCCCGCCATTGCTGAGCTGATTGCCGTTAATTTGCGTCACAACGGGTTTCGTCCGACCTGGGCCATGGACAGCGTGAGCGCCCAGCGTGAGCTGGACGCCGCCTTGCCCGACCTGATATTGCTTGACTGGATGTTGCCCGGCGAAAGCGGCTTGTCGCTGGCCAAGCGCTGGCGCGCTAACGAGCGCACCAAAGCGATTCCGCTGATCATGCTGACCGCGCGTGGCGACGAAGCAGACCGCGTGGCGGGCTTGGATGCAGGGGCCGACGACTACATCTCCAAGCCGTTTTCCACCAAAGAGTTGCTCGCCCGCGTTCGTGCCGTTCTGCGTCGCCACAGTCCCGAGCAAACCGGTGAAGCGATTGTGATTGCCGGATTGACATTGGATTCCGCTACACACAGGGTATCGTTCGGGCAGCAAGCGCTCAAATTAGGGCCGACCGAGTTCAAGTTATTGCATTACCTGATGGGGCACGCCGAGCGCGTGCACAGCCGGGGACAGCTGCTGGACAAGGTCTGGGGCGACCATGTGTATATCGAAGAGCGCACCGTGGACGTGCACGTCAAACGTTTGCGTGAGGCGCTGGGCGCTGCCGGCTCCATGGTGGAAACCGTGCGGGGAGCCGGTTACCGGCTCACTGCCAAGCCGGTGGTTCCTGTTATCGTCGAGCCCAACACAATGTTGGGATAAATCTTGATTTCACGGATGTTGGGGAGGCTGCTCTCCTTTGCGCTCTTCCAAGGACTGGGTGCCGTGTTTGGGTGGTGGTTTATCACCACTTTTGTGCCTGACGCTTCTGGTGTGGCGGTGCCCATGCTCTTGTGCGCGGCGATTGCCAGCTATTTGTGGCATGTGCTCGATGTGGCCTTGGGCATGCGGGTACTGCAGTGGCTCAGTGAAGGCGCACCGCTGCCGCCGCCTGTAGGGTTCGGTTTGTGGCGCGAAGTATCAGACCGTATGCGTCGGCTCGCACGCCTGCGGGAACGGGTTGTTCAGCAGCGCGATGACCGGTTTCAGGATTTTTTGGCGGCCATGCAGGCTTCGCCTAACGGCGTCGTGTTGCTTGATGCTGATTTGCGCATCGAATGGTGCAACCAGTCCGCGCAAAGCCATTTCGGCCTGGATGTCAAACGTGACTTGCTGCAGCACTTTGGTAATTTGGTGCGTGATCCGGGATTTGCCGCCTATCTGGCCACGGGTGACTTCCAAAACGATGTTCTGATGCCGGGGCGCTCGAGCACTTCGTCCAAGCCCGTGCGCCTGTCGGTGCACATGCATCCTTATGGGGAAGGGCGCACGCTGTTGCTGTCGCGCGATGTCACTGCTGTCGAGCAGGCAGAAGCTATGCGCCGTGATTTTGTGGCCAATGTGTCCCATGAAATCCGTACTCCCTTGACCGTGATGGCTGGGTTTGTAGAAACGCTGCAAAGCCTGAATCTGAGCGAACAAGAGCACGCACGCTATTTGGATTTGATGGCTCAGCAGGCCGAGCGCATGCAGTCGTTGGTGAGTGATCTGCTCACCTTGTCGCGTTTAGAGGGAAGTCCCTTGCCCTCGGTGCAGGAGTGGGTGCCCATGGCGTCCATTTTTCAGCAATGCCGCCAGGAAGTGACGGAACTCTCCCGCATGCTGTGGGGTCAGCCCCAACCTCTGGAGTTTGATATTGCCCTTGGCATATCCGTGGCCGGCTCAGCCGCAGAGTTGCACAGCGCCGCACTGAATCTGATTAGCAATGCAGTGCGCTACACCCCTGCTGGCAAGGGAATTTTTGTGCATTGGAGTGCCAATGAGGATGGCGGGGCCCATTTTTCCGTGCGCGACGAAGGCGTAGGCATTGCCGCAGAACACATCCCGCGCCTCACCGAGCGTTTTTACCGGGTGGACCGCAGTCGTTCACGCGAAACAGGGGGTACCGGTCTCGGGCTGGCGATCGTCAAACACGTTGCCCAGCGCCATGGAGCGGAGTTGACCATTGTGAGCCAGCCCGGCCAAGGGGCTACGTTTACCGTGCGTTTTCCCGGTTCTCGCGTCCGCCACGCTGAGGCTCAGTCGCCGTCTGTGCTCAGCGGCGCTGTAGCAGCCACATAAGGTCGCCGGCATCTGCCGGGTGCTTGATAAGGGATTTGGGTAGCCACGTTGAAGCGTCCACCGTCGCAGGCACCTGCCCGTCAGAGTCCGCACTGCTGAGCAGCCAGCTGCATGCCGCCAGGGAACCGCCCTGTACCAACGCAAGGTGCCCATCCCATTGAAGTGCGGCGATCGGGCCGGTCTCCAATCCCCGTACTTCAATGCACCCTGGTTTGTCGATCTCATGTGAGACCGTTCTAACCACGCTGGCATAGCCTTGCGTGTAGTCCAGCAGCGGCAGCCACAGTGTGCTCAGCAAAGTCCAGCACCATACGGCACCGCCGGCAGGCAAGGCAAGACTTTTCCAGAGTGCTGCACGTTGGCGGCTGGTGCGCCAACGTACCAGAGCAAGCCAAAATCCGGTGGCAGCCAACGCAAAGAATAATTCGAGCACAGAAAACTGCGGCACAAAACCCGGTGCGATTCGCATCACGTTGGCTGCAGGCTGCGGGGGGAATCCGGTGTGCATGGCCAGCCAAACCACCCAAATCGTTAAACCGCAAGCCGAGAAAAAGAGCAAGGTAAACCAGTCCACCAGGGATGCCATCTGACGCTGGAGCGTAGGCAGGGAAAAAGCCGCCAAACTGGCGATGGCGGGCAGCGCCAGCAGCAAGGTGCGATCCGACGAGCCCATCATCAATGTCGCTCCCAAGGTCACCGAGACCAGCCAGGTGGACAAGGCAATGTGCCTGTTACCTATATGTTTACGCCAGCGGATGAGCGCCCAACCTGCCAGTGGCCATGCCGGCCAGAGAAACCACACCAACAGTTGCAGATAGCCGTTCCAGTCGATCCACAGTGCCTGGGGTGGCGTGATATTCCAGTGCCAGAGGTGCAAGGAGGTGGCCATGGCAGCGCTATAGATACACGCCATCAGCAAGGTCAAACTGTCACGCCTGTTCCGGATCTGGGCGGAAGAATTTTTCTCTGTGCCGGGGCTATAGGCGGTAATCGCAGCGCACCCCAGTCCAAACAGGCATGCAAGTGTGGGGGCGCCGCTGAGTGTGAGACCTGCCAGTCCGAACACTGCTGCGGGGCCCGCCCTGCGCGGATGGAAGGGCAGTGCACAAACGCCATAGAAAAACAGACCTGCAAACCCGAGTTGCGCCAATGCAGGCGTCGTCTCATGCCCCAGTTGCGCCAAGCCCAGGCAGGCGATCAAGGCCAGTAGCGCGCCGTCGGCCACGGTGCGCGCGTAGTCGTTGGGTTGTGCCTGGCCACCAAATGCAAAAACGACGGGTTGGGCCTGGGGACTCTTGGCCAAGTAATAGGTGCCATACCACGTTGACATCAGGGCCAGGGCCAGCAGTACGCCAAAAGGCAGTCGGACCAGCCACAG
This sequence comes from uncultured beta proteobacterium, assembly GCA_903914985.1. Taxonomy (GTDB): domain Bacteria; phylum Pseudomonadota; class Gammaproteobacteria; order Burkholderiales; family Burkholderiaceae_C; genus Allorhodoferax. Next base: position 21,925 of record CAIWRE010000052.1, read on the forward strand.
ATTCCAGTCTGCACCCGGGCTCAGTTGAATCATCCATGCGCCCAGCCAGTAAGGTAGAAGCGCGTCATATTCCGAGGTGATGCCCAGGAGCGTGGGGTGCCACCAATTGGAGTGCCCGGCGGCCAGTTCCGCCATAAATCCCAAGGCAGTCATGTCGGCGCTTTTCCAGCCTTCGCGCCCGATAAAGCCGGCAAGCACATAGGCAATGCACAAACCCAGCAGGGCTACGCGCGGTAGCCGCTTCACAGCAGCCTGGGTGACAACGGCGGGAGTGGTGGTTTGCACGGATCAAATTTTCAATAAAAAAAGCAGCCAGGAAACCCGGGCTGCTTTTCGCGCAGAAGACCGGACAAATGCCCGGAACCCACTTATTTGGCGGTGGAAAGGCTGGTCTTGCCGAAACGGTTGCGGAATTTTTCCACGCGTCCGCCCATGTTGTCCACCGACTTTTGCGTGCCGGTATAGAAGGGGTGGGATTCGCTGGAAGTGTCGAGCTTGTACAAGGGAAGCTCGCGGCCGTCTTCCATCTTGATCATTTCTTTGGTGTTGGCGCAGGAACGGGTGACAAACTTGAAATTGTTTGACAGGTCCATGAAGCACACGTCGCGGTAGTTGGGGTGAATTCCAGCTTTCATATTTTTATCCATCAGTTGCGCTAGCCGCATCAGGCCCTCAGACAAACCATTGCCCAATCCAAAGCCCGTTGTACTTGTCGCGTAAAACCAAAGATTATAAACCAGTCGCAGCCGATCAGCCGCCGCGGCGCATCAGGTCAAAGAACTCGCTATTGGTCTTGGTGGCGCGCATCTGCTTGAGCACCATTTCCATGGCCTCGATTTCGTCCATGTTGTACAAAAATTGGCGCAGGATGCGCGTTTTTTGCAGAATCTCAGGCGAGAGCAGCAATTCCTCGCGACGTGTGCCGCTGCGGTTGAGTTGAATCGATGGGAACACGCGTTTTTCGTACAGGCGCCGGTCCAGGTGAATTTCAGAATTGCCCGTGCCCTTGAACTCCTCAAAAATCACCTCGTCCATCCGGCTTCCGGTGTCAACCAAGGCGGTGGCGATGATGGTCAGAGAGCCGCCTTCCTCCACATTGCGTGCCGCACCCAGGAAACGTTTGGGGCGTTGCAAGGCGTTGGAGTCAACACCGCCGGTCAATACTTTGCCGCTGGACGGCACGACGTTGTTGTAAGCGCGCGCCAGTCGGGTGATTGAGTCCAGCAGGATAACCACGTCTTTCTTGAGCTCGACCAGGCGTTTGGCACGCTCGATCACCATTTCGGCCACATGCACATGGCGCGAAGCGGGTTCGTCAAAGGTCGAGGCGATCACTTCGCCCTTCACCGTACGCTGCATCTCGGTCACTTCTTCAGGGCGTTCATCCACCAGCAAAACCATCATGTGGCTGTCCGGGTAATTGGCGGAGATGGCGTGAGCAATGTGCTGCATCATCACCGTCTTGCCGCTCTTGGGCGGGGCCACCAACAAAGCGCGCTGGCCTTTGCCGATGGGGGCGATGATGTCGATGATGCGTCCGGTGATGTTTTCGTCGCTCTTGTTGTCCTGC